>JBLNCO010000174.1:0-3066 GCA_050260715.1 Hyphomicrobiales bacterium
AGCCCGGCCACGCGGTCCCGTTCCCCGCCCAGCGCCGTGAGCATGATGATCGGCACCGGTGAGTCGCGCCTCAGGAGCCGGCACACCTGGAGGCCGTCGATGCCCGGCAGCATCACATCGAGCACGATCAGGCCGGGCCGTTTCTCCCGCGCGATACGCAGTCCGTCGTCGCCACGCGTGGCGGTGAGTACCTCGTAGCCTTCGTGCCGCAGGTTATGCGCCAGCGTGAACAGCAGGGTCTCTTCGTCTTCCACGACCAGGATGCGCGCGGGCGCCGAAGGGGCCATCTGCTCCGATGCTGCCGTGCCTGTGTTAACTGGCAATGAACGGCCTCCTGTTACCATTGTGGCCCAACGGCATAACGATTGGCCCCTCGCGCCTCACCGCAGTTCACGCTGCCCGGTGCGAGTGGCCGGGGAGCAGCGATGGCCCAGGCTCAACCACGCGACCGGCGTGCCCTCACCGGCATTGCGGTACTCGTTGTTGGCCTGCTTCTCGCCGCCGGCGTCGCCGCCTACCTCTTCCTCAGCGGCGGCGACAGCGCGTCCACCCCCGAAGACACCGTCCGCGAAATGTTCGACGCCCTCGGCGACGGCCACACCGCCGCGTTCGACGCGCTCCTCGACCCCGAAGTGCGCGGTTCGCAACGCGTGAGCGTCATCCCGAACGCGTTCGCCCTCAGCCCCAATAGCGAATCCCTCCCCGACATCACCGGGCTCACCATCGACCCCCTCGGCCGCGAAGGCGACTGGGCGCTCGTCGGCGTTCGCGGCCAGGTCAAAGCGCCCGACGGCGATAAGGCCTTCACCGACGTCGTCTATCTCGTGCAGGAAAACGGGACGTGGTACGGCTCGAACCAGGCGGCGTACGCCCGCTCGAAGGCGTTCCAGGGTACGCCCACGGCCGCGGTCGAACAGCCAGGGCTGGGCCCGCTCGACCCGCAGCGTCCCGAAGTGGGACAGCCCGCCCCCGACTTCGCGCTCATCGATGCCCGCGATGGCCGCACCGTCCGCAAGCTCTCCGACTTCAAGGGCACGCCCGTGGTCGTCAACTGGTATGCGAGCTGGTGCGGCCCCTGCAAGAACGAGATCCCCGAATTCCAGGCGGCCCAGCAGGCGCTCGGCGATAAGGTTGTCTTCCTCGGCGTCGACTACCAGGAGGGCCAGTCCGACGCGGTGAAGATCCTCCAGGACAACAACGCCGCCTACCCGGCCGTGCTCGACTCGCACGGGAGCGTCGCGGAGCACTACCGGGTGTCCGTGTTCCCCACGACCTACTTCGTCGATGCCGGCGGCGTGGTGCGCGCGCTGAAGGTCGGCGAAGTGCACGCCGACGACCTCGAGAAGAACCTGGCGGCCATTGGCGTCACCTACTCGCCCGACTGACCTACGGCGCCATCAGCACCCGGCCGAACGCCTTGCGGCTCTCGATGTAGCGGTGCGCCTCCGCCGCCTCCGCGAGCGGGAACACCCGGTCGATTGGCATGCGCAGCTCGCCCTTTGCTGCGTCGCGGAGGTGCCGTTCGATCATCGGGCGCGTACGGCCTGCGTTCACGGCCATCTCCACCCCCAGCAGCACGCCCGTCAGCGAGGCATTCTTCGAAACGAGCGGCCAGGTGTCCTGCTTCGTCTGGTCGCGGCCGGCCCGGCCCACCGAAATGACGCGCCCGCGGTAGGCCACCGCCTCCAGCGACTGCTGCAGCACCGGCCCGCCGACCGAATCGACGATGAGGTCCGGGCCCTTCCCGTTCGTGAGCTCACGGACCACCTGCGTCCAGTCGCCGGTGACGTAGTTGATCCCGTGGTCGAGCCCGTACTCCTTGAGCCGGGCGAGCCGCTCGTCGCTCGAAGCCGTGCCGAGCACCGTCGCCCCGGCGCGCTTCGCGAGCTGCACCCCGGCGACGCCGACGCCGCTCGCCGCCGCGTGGATGAGCACGGTCTCGCCGCCTTTCAGGTGGCCGAACTCGAACAGGCAATCGTCCGCCGTGCCGAACTCAATCGGGATGGCCGCCGCCTGTTCGATGGTGAGCCCTTCCGGGATGGCGTAAGCCGCTCGCGCCGGCACCGACACGATCGCCGCGTGCGACCCGCTGTTCATCGTCGCCACCACCGGCTGTCCGACCGTGAACTCGGTGACGCCTTCGCCCACTTCGCGCACGGTCCCGGCGCACTGGTACCCGACGATGTGGGGCACCGACGTGAGCGCGCCGCCCGCCCGGTGGAGGGTGTCGCCGCCCTGGATGCCGATCGCCTTCACGTCGATGAGGATGCCGCCCGGGCGAACCTGCGGGTCGGGCACATCCTCGTACCTCAGGACCTCCGGTCCGCCGTTTTCGTAGTACACCGCCGCCTTCATTGGTCACCTCCTGTGCGCCCGATTCTAGCCCGGCGGGGGCCTGCCCGTGGCGTTGGCGGTAGCCTCGCCTGCGCTACAATGAACGATGCCCACGGAGCGGGCGCTGTTTCCCGGGCCTCGTTAGCTCAGCTGGTAGAGCGAGCGATTCGTAATCGCTAGGTCCACGGTTCGAGTCCGTGACGAGGCTCCACCCAACCCCCACGTTTCCGTTTCGAACCGCCCCGGCCGCTACTCGCGCGCCAGCGGCACCAGGCGCTCCGCCGCGCCCCCGAGCAACAGCTCGAGTGCGTGCGCCGACAGCCCTTCCGCCTCCCGTTCCGATGCCAGCAGCTTCGCGCTGTTCGGGTTGTTCGGCGCGTCGCTGCCGAAGAGGAACCGCCCGGCGAGCCGCTCGAGCGCATCGCCCGGGATGACCACGCGCCGGTCCATTACCGGCGTGAGGTCGGCGTAGAGGTTGGGGAAACGCTCCATCAGCTCGACGCAGCGTGCTTCGCTCGGGCTCCCCGAGTGCGCGAGCACCATCCGCACGCCGGGGTGCTTTGCGAGCACTGCCGCGACGCCATCGAGCTCGTCCGCGGCCGTATCGGCCGCCTGCCGGCGCCCCGCATGCGTGACTACCGGCACGCCCCGCTCGGCCGCCAGCTCCCACAGCGGTTCGAGCCGCGGGTCCGCCGCCGAAAAGTCGCCGACGTTGCAGTGCAGCTTCACGAC
>JBLNCO010000175.1:0-7724 GCA_050260715.1 Hyphomicrobiales bacterium
GCGCGCATAATCGGTGTCAGGCGCAGCTTCTGCTTCCAGTCGGAAATGCGGTTGAGCGCGCGCACGAGGTGTTCGGCACAGTTATCTCCGTGCGGGACCGAGCCGTGGCCGGGCCGCCCGCGCACCACCATCCGGATCCAGACGGGCACCTTCTCGCTCGGCGCCACCTGGAACACCTGCGCGCTGTTCGCTCCAATGCCCGAAAGCCCGTACGCACCTTCGTTGATGACCAGGTCCGCGCGCAGCCACTCGGGCCGCTCGCGTTCGATCCACGAGACGCCGAATTCGCTGCCCGCCTCTTCGTCGGCCGCCGCGAGGAACACGACTCCGCGCCGAAGCGGGACGCCCCGCCGCTTGAGGTGCAACAGCGTCATCAGCTCGATGATGCCCATGCCCTTCATGTCCAGCGCGCCCCGGCCCCAGATGGCGCCGTCGCGAAGCTCGCCCGCGAACGGGTCCACGTCCCAGAACTGGCGCTCGACCGGCACGACGTCGGTGTGGTTCAGCAGGCAGATGCGCGATTCCTCGGGCCCGATGGCCGCGATGAGGTTCGATCGCCCGGGCGCCGACTCGGCAGTCTCGAACGGGATTCCTTCAGCACGGAGGATGTCGGCCAGGAACTCGACCGCCCGCGATTCGCAGCCCGGCGGGTTCGACGTATCGATTCGGATGTACTCGCGAAGGAGCGAGGTCGCCTCGGCGGTCGCCCTGTCCCAATCGATACCCACAATCAGCCCTCCGGAATCTCCGAGAGTCTACTCGCCGCCACCCGGTGCCGGTAGTCCGGTGCTCGCCGCAGCGCTCATAGGGAATCCCGTCATTGTCACTGGCGAGCCAGCACCCGATAGTCGCCGCCAATGGATATTGTCGTGACCGCTGCCGGTGCCGTGGCCGGGGGCGCTGCTGGCTGGGTTGCCGCCGGCGAGCAGTGGCGCCTCTACCGCGAGCCCGAGCAGCGCGCATCCCGCGCGGCCGGCCGCCCGCTGCTCATCCGGCGCGGGCTGCTTGCGGCGGCGGGTGTCCTGGCGATCGGCCTCGCGTTCCGCCCGGACCACTACGCCTTCGGCCCCGCCCTGCTGACCGCGATCTTCTGCCTCGTGCTCCTCGTCCTTTCGAGCACCGACTTCGAGCGGAAAATCATCCCGAACCGGCTCACCTACCCCGCAATCGTCGCAGCTATCGCGTTCTGCTGGGCCTGGCCCGACCGCTCGGCAGCGGACATCGCCCTCGGTGGCGCCGGTGCGCTGGTTGCGGGCGTGGCGCTGGTTATCGCCGGGATGCTCGTGGGCAATCTGCTCGGGATCCCCGCGATCCCCTTCGGCATCGGCGACGCGAAGCTCATCCTGCTCCTGGGGCTGCTCTGCGGTTGGCCCGCGTTCTGGTACGCCCTGGTCTACGGGATCATCGCCGCGGGGGTCGTCTCGGTCGGGCTCATCCTTCGGGGAGGTGCGAAGTCGGTGTTCGCGTATGGCCCGTACCTCGCGCTCGGCGGACTCGTCGTCCTGCTCTGGCCGGACCGGTTCGTCTAGCTGAACTCCAACTGGTCGCCCGGCGAAACCCCGTCGGCCGCGCCTACGGGCAGCTCGATGACGCCCTTCGCGCCCTTGCCCCCGAACGCCAGCCCGATCCACGGCCGTACCCGCCGCGCGACCTTCGTTACGCGCCCCTCCCGGTCGTAGAACACGGCGTCGATAGCGAACCGCATGAACATCATGTGGATGGACCCGCACGGCCGGATATCGAGCCCGGCCCCCTCGGCCAGCGAGCCGCGCAGCATGAGGCCGCGAAAGCGCGTCCAGGCGCTCGCGGCCTCATCGATCTGCTCGCCAAGGGTCACGCCACTGGTGACGTCGACCACTTTCCCCACTAAAACGCTTCCTTCATCTGGATGATCGCCGGCCCGCCGATGACCGTCATGATCGCGGGGAAGATGAAGAATACCAGCGGGAACACCATCTTGATTGGCGCCTTGAACGCCTGTTCCTCAGCCTTCTGGCGGCGCTTTGTGCGAATCACGCCCGTCTGCACGCGGATGACCGAGCCGATGGAGATACCCATCGTCTCCGCCTGGACGATGCTGTTCACCAGCTGCCGGAGCTCTTCGACGCCGGTCCGTTCGGCCATGTCCACGAAGGCGTCGCGGCGGCTGCGGCCCATCGTCACTTCGCGCATCGTTCGCGTCAGCTCCTCGGCGAACGGCCCGGACACCTTGTCGATCACGCGGCTGAAGGCGGCGTCGACACCCAGGCCCGCTTCCACCGAGGCGGTGATCAGGTCGAACGCATCGGGCAGCGAGCGCCAGATTTCCTTCTGGCGGCGCTTGATGCGCCCGAGGAGCCAGATGCGCGGCCCGTACACGCCCAGCCCGGCCATCACGCCGAACGCGATGAGCACGGTCTGCGAGCTGGCGCCAGTAGCAGTGAGGTAGAGCACCGTGAGGATGGGCAGCAGCCCGGCCACGATGCCCACGATGAGGATGAACTGGCCTGGCTTGATCTTCAGCCCGGCCTGGGTGATCGCCAGTTCGAGCCGCTCCGAAAGCGTCGACGGCAGCATGCCGTTCACCTTCCGGGTAAGGCTCGCGATCACCGGCCGGATGACGCGGACGCTGAACGCGGCATCGGGGTCGGGCAGGGCTTCGCGGCCCGGCCGCGTGTACCGCAGCCCGCCGAGCCGCGTGTCCATCGTGTCGCCGCCCGCCTGCCGGTACATCAGGCCGTAGGCCATGAGCGTCACCGTGACGAAGGTGCCAAACGCGATCAGGATTTCCATGACCTCAGACCTCGATGTTCACGATTCTGCTGATGACGAAGAACCCGATGCACTCCATCACGATCGCCGCGCCGAGCATCATCCGCCCGAGCGGGTCGGTGAAGAGGAGGCTCATGAAGTCGGGGCTGATCATCATGAAGATCACCGCCAGGCCGATCGGGATGCCGCCAATCACGTAGCCCGTCATGCGTTGCTGCGACGTGAGCGTCCGGATTTCGCCCCGGATGCGCTCCCGCTCGCGCATCGTGTGGGCCACGTTGTCCAGGATCTCCGCGAGGTTCCCGCCGACGTTCCGCTGGATCAGGATCGCCGTAATCACGATGTCGAAGTCCGATGAGCCGACGCGCTCGTTGAGCGACGACAGCGCCGCCTCCACGCTCGCACCCATGGCGGTGTCGCGCATCGTGCGGCGAATCTCCGTCGCGATCGGGTCGCTCATCTGGTCACCGGCCGCCTCCATCGCCTGGAGCAACCCGAAACCGGCGCGGAGGCCGCTCGCGAGCATCTGCAGGAGTTCCGGCAGTTGCGCTTCGAGGCGGTGGCGCCGCGAAATGATGCGCCGCTTGAGCGCGAATCCCACCGCGAAGTAGCCCAGCGGCAGCCCGAGGAGTGCGAGCTGCGCAATCGGCAGGAGCACGAACCCGATGAGCGCGAGCACCGCACCCACCACCGTCCGGAGCACGAAATACTCGCGCGCGTTCAGTGTAAGGCCCGCCCGTTGCAGGTCGACGGTCCACTTCGCGACGAGATTCGTCGACACCAGATTGAAGCCGCCGAAGCTCACGCTGGCGCGCCGGCGAAGGCTCAGGCTCGGGCCGGTCTTCTGGACGAGCTGCTCGTCGAGCCCGCGAATCCGGGAGAGCCGCTCCGCGGCCGCCGCTCCCGGGCTCGCGAACCCGGTGGCCCAGAGCGTGATGGTCGTGGCGAACGCGCCGAGGAACAGTGCCGCCATTGCTGCGATCATCAGAATCCCTCCGCCGCCGAGAACAGGTGATTCGGGACTTCGATGCCCGCCATCCGGAAGCGGTTCAGGAACCCGGGGCGAATGCCCGTCGGCTTCATCCTCCCGTGCACCTTCCCGTCCTCATCCACGTGGTCCAGCTGGAAGAGGAAGATGTCCTGGAGGGTGATCGTGTCGCCTTCCATGCCGCTCACTTCGGTCACGTGCGTCACCTTCCGGGAGCCGTCCTGCAGGCGGCTGACCTGGATGAACAGGTGGATAGCCGAGGCGATCTGTTCGCGAATCGCCCGTGCCGGCAGATCCATGCCCGCCATGAGCACCATGTTCTCGAGGCGGGCGAGGGCGTCGCGCGGCGTGTTGGCGTGAATCGTCGAAATCGACCCGTCGTGGCCCGTGTTCATCGCCTGCAGCATGTCGAAGCACTCTTCGCCGCGAACCTCGCCGACGATGATGCGGTCCGGGCGCATGCGGAGGCAGTTCCGGACCAGGTCGCGCTGCTTGATCTGGTTCTTCCCTTCGATGCTCGCCGGCCGCGCTTCCAGCGTGATGACGTGGTCCTGCTGCAGCCGGAGTTCCGCCGGGTCCTCGATCGTGATGATGCGCTCCGTGTTCGGGATGAACGCCGAGAGCGCGTTCAGCATCGTCGTCTTACCGGTGCCGGTACCGCCGCTGATGATGATGTTCATGTGGGCCCGCACGCACATCGCCAGGAACTCGGCGGTGCTCTCGCTCATCGCGCCCACCGCGATCAGGTCGGCCATCCGCATCTTGTCGGCCCGGAACTTCCGGATTGTGATGCTCGGCGCCTTCGGCGAGGCGGGCGGGATGGTGATGTTGACGCGGGAGCCATCGGGCAGGCGGGCGTCGACCATCGGGCTCGATTCGTCGATGCGCCGGCCGAGCGGCGCCACGATGCGCTCGATGATGCGCATCACGTGCTGGCGGTCGCGGAATCGCGCCGGGCTCCGGAAGATGCGCCCTTCCTGCTCGTAGTAGATCTTGTCGAGGTCGTTGACCATCACTTCGCTGACGGATGCGTCGCGAAGGAGCGGTTCCAGCGGGCCGAGCCCCAGCACTTCGTCGGCCACCGCCTCGACCATCTCGTCGCGGCTCATCCCGCCGAGGGGCAGCCCCTCCTGCTGGATGAGCTCGCGGGCTGCCTTGGTGACCGCGTCGCGCTGCTGTTCCGCGGGCAGGCCCTCCAGGCTGCCGTGTTCGAGCTCTTCGATGAGCAGTTCGTGCAAACGAACCTTCGTGGCCTCCGCCTGGGCGCTGCCGCGTCCGCTCTGTGGCGTTTCTGGGCGGCGCCGGGCGACCGGCAGCGACCCAGCGCCGGGAGCCGTGGGAACGGGGGCGGGCGCCGCTTCCGGGGCGGCAGGCGGCAGGGTGCGCCGCTCGGGCCGCAGGAGCGTCGGCCCGGGAAGCGGCGGGTTCGCGCCGCCGTCCGGTTCCGGGGCGCGGTTTTCCGCTGGCGGCGGCATTTCTTCGCCCATGCCCCAGCCACGGCGAAGCGGCGTGAGCTGCCCGGAGGGACGCAGCTTCGGCGCAGGGGCGGCAGCGTCGTGTGGCGGCGCGCCGTCCGGTTCTTCGGGCCGCGCGAACTCCGGTGGCAACCCCGCCAGCCTCCGGCGTGCCCCCGACCAGCCGAACGTACGGCCACCATCGGTTCCCGTTTTGCGCTCGAAATCATCCGCCATGGCGAAACTCCTCGTGTCTCAGCGCGTTAGGCGCTCTTGCGGAAGAGTGGCCGGACGAGCTTGCTGAGGCCGCCTCCGCCGCCCTTCTTCTGTTGCTTCGCCCGGTTCCTCACGCCCGCAAGGGCGCGAGCGATCTCTCGTATCTCAACCGAAACCTTGCTGTTCGGCCGGCTCATGACGATTGGCCGCCCGAGCTGGGCCGCCTTCACCACTTCGTTGTCCTGGGGAATGCGCCACCAGAGCGGCGAATCGAGCGTCCGCTCCACATCCTTCTCGCGCACACCCGTATCCATGCCGGCGCGGTTGAGCACCACCTTGATGCGCTCCTCGTCGTTGCCGAACCGCTCGTGCAGCATCTCGAGCGCCAGCACGGTGTCCTTGATGCTCGCCATGTCGAGCGTCGTGACGAGGAGGATCATCGTTCCCACCTCGATCGCCGCGGCGACGATTTCGTTGAACGTGCCGGGGGTATCGAGGATCACGAAGTCGTGCGTCTGGGCCAGCACATCGACGACGTCGCGGATGTGACGCGCGCTCAGGTTTCGCCAGTCGCTCGGCCGCGTGGGCGCCGGCAAAATGCGCACCCCCGAGTCGTGCTGCACCAGGTAGTCCTTCAGCGTCACCCGGTCGACGTTGTCCAGGTTCCGGGCCAGGTCCGCAATCGACCGCTCGACCGGAATGTCCATCGTGATGGCGACGTCGCCGAAGCGCGTATCCATATCCACGAGCGCCACGGTCTGGTGGGCCTCCGTCGCGAGCGCCACCGCGAGGTTCGAAGAGATGGTGGTCTTTCCGATGCCGCCCTTCGCCCCGAAGACGGTGATGATCGTCCCCTGCGGGATTGGGTCATCGAGCTCGCCGCGGCGCCGCATCGCCTCGCGCTCCTTGCGCTCGAGCACCCGGATGATCGAGGACTCGACCTCTTCCGGGACCAGCGGCTCCTGGAGGTAGTCCGAAGCCCCGGAGACCATCGACTGCCGCATGAGGCGGATGTTGGCTTCCGTGGAGAACACGACGATCGGCAGGTCCGGCATGCCATCGTTCAGGCGCGAAAGCGTCTGCACGGGGCGAACCAGGGGCTCTTCGATGCGCATCAACACGACATCGGGCCGAAGCTGGAACGCCAGCGTGAACGCCTCAACGCCGTACCCCGCACTCGCGATCACCGCGAATCCCAGCATGCTCAGCATCTTCTGGATTTCCGCGCTGCTTTCGCGGTCGGGGTCCACCACTATGACCTGCGGTACCCTCGCCATAATCGTCCTCCACCATCCTTGCCCCGTGGGGGGCCCTTACCGTTCAGGGTTGGGAGGCGCCGGGCGAACCAGGCCCGGCACCGTCGGATTCGTCGTTACTTCACCGGCGCGAACACTTCGTCGAGCGACCACGTCTGCGTCCCGGTGATCGGGGTATCGTCGCCCTTCTGCCGCGGCAAGAGCCGGTACTGGCCAGCGGTGTCGTCCATCGCGTCGATGATCGCCACCTTCGCCGCGAGCTCCGGCGGCAGCGCCAGCGTGATCGAGATCGACTTCTCGAACGTCTCGGCGTCCTTGTCGGACTCGACGACAGGCGCCGAGGAAACAGTGTCCGCAGCGGCCGTACCCTCGGCGCCGGGCGTGCCGGTTGCCTGGGCCTTCTGGAGGTCGGTGTTCGGCACCGTCTTCACGAGGGTCTGCGAGACGGCGAGCACTTCCACGTTCTGGGCGATGATGCCGGCCACCACGTCGGGCTTCTCCTCGCCCGTCAGCGGGTCGGTCTTCATCAGCGTCGTCAGGCCCATCACGTCCACGCGGTCGCCCGGCTGCGGCAGGCCGGCGGCGATCCAGGCCTCATGCGGGACCTGGAGCGAGAGCGCCCGCATACCCTCGGGCACCTTGAACGCGAGCGTGTTCTGGCCCTCGTACGTCGTGACCTTGGCTGCGATCACCTGCTCGCCGGCGAACAGGGGCGCCGTCGCCACCTTGTTCGTCACGTCGGAGATATCCGTCACGCGGCCTGGCAGGAGCGCACCCGCCGGGATCGTCTTCGTCGTCAGCATGTCGGAGGTGATGCGTTCGCCCGCGGCGACATCCCGGGTGACCACCACGACCGTTTCCGCCCCGGCCCCCGTCCCGAGATCCTCGTCCAGGGCGTCATCGCCCCCGTCCTTGCTGCTCAGGAACGCGAACATGAGCGCGGCGCTCAGGATGCCGAAGAGCAGGGCGAGCATGAGCACGCCCCG
Organism: Hyphomicrobiales bacterium; assembly: GCA_050260715.1. GTDB lineage: Bacteria > Chloroflexota > Dehalococcoidia > Tepidiformales > Tepidiformaceae > JALOAP01. The sequence continues at coordinate 7,652 of JBLNCO010000175.1, forward strand.
GTTTCGCGTTGAACTTGCTGCTGTTGTCGCAATTGATCGTGCCACGTGGGTACTCCTCCCCTTTTGCTATCGA
>JBLNCO010000176.1:0-6806 GCA_050260715.1 Hyphomicrobiales bacterium
GGCTCGGGGACGCAGGCGTCCGGGAGTTGGCGGTGGTGCCAACACGCCGCGGCCGCGGTGGGCCGCGACTCCTGGGCCCGGGTGAAGCAGGCGTTCGGGAGGCGGCGGTGGTGCCAACACGCAGCGGCTGCGGTGGGCCGCGACTCCTGGGCGGCGCGGGTGGTAGGGCGTCACAACGCGGGCGGGCCGCGTGAGGGCCCGGTCGTTGCGGGTGGGTTCAGGTGGTGAACACGGTGAGCCAGTCGCGGTGGGTTTCGTGGTAGCCGGCCTTGCGGAAGAGACGGAGGAGGCCGGGGCCGTGGGCGGCGCCGTAGATGAGGACCCAGTCGCCCTTCGCCTGGTCGAGGACGGTGCGGGCGGCGAATTCGTTGCGCCAGTCGTTGGCGGCGGCCTGGAACTTGCGGGTGCCGGGTAGCCAGCGCAGGGCTTCGAACACAAACCCGGCGCTGATGAACAGCAGCCCGTACTTGAGCAGCGATTCGATAGTCTTCGCGGCCTCGGCGTTGCCGCTGCGCGCGCGTCGGACCAGCCGCGAAAGGGAATCGAGCGCGAGGTCGTACTTGAGGGTCGAGACGCCCTGCTGGCGGAGGCGGGCGGCGAGCTGGCAGCAGTCGACATCGGCGTTAATCCAAAACGGGTCGGGGGCGAGGGCTTCGCCCTGGAAGGTGAACAGCCCGAGTCCGGCGATGTCGCGGTAGATGTCCTCGCGGATGCGGCGGAGCAGGTGGTGGTAGCGTTCGTGCCAGTGGGCTTCGCTGGAATCGCGCGAACGAACGGATTCGAAAAAGATCTGGCCGGGGCTGGCGGAGATGGCGTTTCGCAGGCGTTCGAAGTAGCGGGCTTCGCCGAGGTGCGCGGTGAGCACGAGCGTGGCGCGCTGCCCGGTGCCGCCGTTTCGCAGATGGACGACCGGTGTCTGGAGGAAGGTTTTGCCGTTGGCGCGGCGGCTTCGCAGGGTATCCATCGCGTTCGAGGGTAAAGAGGCGGGCGATTCGGGCGCCTTTCCGCACGGCTTCGAAAATGGCGGAAACGTGGCTTCGTGCGGGTGCCTTCGATAGCCAGCATAGATTCGGCGCGCATGGGAGGGCCCGGGCGAAGTAGACTACGGGCTCGACCGGAACACGAGGTAGGGCGATGGCAGGAGCGCTGGAAGGGGTCCGTGTGCTGGATTGCACGCAGATCATCGCGGGGCCGGCGTGCGCCGCCCTGCTTTCGGAGATGGGCGCCGAAGTGGTGAAGGTCGAGTCATTGCAGGGCGAACCGTGGCGGCTGCAGGCGGAGCTGTTGCCGAAGGAGAGCCGCGAATTCCTGGTGCAGAACCGCGGAAAGCTGGGGCTGGCGGCAGACCTGAAGCACCCGGCCGCGAAGGACATGCGGCGGCGCCTGCTTGAGTGGGCGGACGTGGTGATCACGAACTACCGGCCGGGCGTAGCCGAGGGGCTGGGTATCGACTACCCGTCGGTGCGGGCGGTGAACCCGAGGATCATCCACTGCGAGATCCAGGCGCAGGGCAAGCATGGGCCGCGGGCGGGCCAGCGGGGATACGACGTCATCGCGCAGGCGGTTACGGGGCTCACGACGTCGAATCCGAACATTCGCGACGGGCTGCCGGTGCAGGTGGCGTTCGCACCCGCCGACGTGGTGACGGGCGTGGCGTGCGCGTGGGCGATATCGGCGGCGCTGTACCACCGCGAGCGCACGGGCGAAGGCCAGGCGATCGAAGCGAACCTGTTCCTGACGGCGCTGTTTCTCCAGAGTGCGATGCGGGAGATCACGGCGCTGGACCGGGAGCCGCGCGCGGAGCGTTTGCGGCAGCTAAACGCGGCGCGGAAGCGGGGCGCGGACATCACGGAGCTGTACGCGTTGCGGCGCGCGAACTACCCGGCGCTCGCGGGGAACATCTACTACCGGCACTACCGCACGGCGGACGGGTACATCGCGGTGGGGTGCCTGGGGCCCGAACCGCGGGCGCGGTTCCGGGCGGCGCTGGGCATCCATGACCCGCGCTTCGACCCGGACTTCGAGCACACGCCGGAGAATATCCGCGCGGTTGGGACGCAGCTGGTGGCGAAGTGCGAGGCGATGTTCGTGGCGCGAACAACGGACGACTGGCTCGGAGAGCTCTCGAGCCATGACATCCCGTGCGGGCCGCTGAAGTTCGTCGACGAGCTCTGGGACGACCCGGAGGTGGTGGCGAACGGCTACCTGACGACGTACGAGCACACGCTGTTCGGGCCGCTTGCCGGGCCGGTGCCGATTGTGAGCATGAGCGCGACGCCGACGCGGGTGCAGCGGGCGGCGCCGGCGCTCGGGGAGCACACGGACGAGCTGCTCAGGCGGCTGGGCTACGACGACGCGCGCATCGCGGAGCTCCGGGAGGCGGGGGCGATCCTGTGAGGGGTGAGGGGCCGGGCTCGACCCGAATCACCACCGTCGGTTACGTTCCCGAGGGCTAGACGAAGGCCGTAAGCTGCCGAAGGTTTACGTTAGGCGGACAAGAACGGGAGCTCCGCAAAGCTTTGAAAACGACGCTCATTTCCCTCGTAGTCCTCGGAAAAGGCTTCACTCCGCAGGTGTTCGGAGAGAAGCGTCTGGGGAGCTTGTTCCCCGATGAGCCCCGGAACAAGATCATCACCGGTGCGCTTGCGCTGCTTTCCTATCCGGGAGGGTACGAGATCCTGGTTCAGGAAGAGCGAATAGAGGTGAAGCTGAGCAGCCCAGCTTCCGGCAGCGACCAGAAGCTGCAGAAAGCGATAAGTCACCTCTTAGGGCTGTGGCCTTTGGTGGAGCCCAGGGGGCTTGGACTCAACTTCCAACTCGCACGCGTGTCCGGCCCGGAGCGTGAACTCGAGCGCGCAGCTGCCGAGCGCCTGCTCAAACTACCTGAACTGAACGCGCTCGCTGGACGCCAGGTTCAGCCCGCTGAATTTGCCTTCGGCTTCACAGAGGAAGGCGCCAGAGTGAATTGTCGTTTGCTTTTCAACGGCACGGTGGAACGGCAACCCGCGATGGTCTTCGACTTCAACGTCCACTACGATGAACCCGCCAACCTCGTCGCCCGGGTGAAGGACCAACAGAAGTGGTTCGAACGGGTACGTGAGCTGGCTGCAAGGATTGGCAATGGCGACTGACTCCTGGAACAGCGACGGTGACCTGTGGGAGAAATCATCATCGACGCCGCTCTCCGAGCCATCGCACGCCTCGTGGCGCGAGTTCGAAGAGATCAAATCGTTCCTCAGCACGCACCGCCCTGCCTGGAATCATTCGCTCTACCCGGACCAGAGAACGACTGCACTGTTGACGTTACTTGCCAGCGGTGGTGGGGCATCCGGGTCCTTTCCGTCCGCGGCGACGGAACCAGAAGCGGAGCCGGGTCCAGTAGTGCAGATAGCCACGACCTACCTCGGCCTCGTAGAGGATCTGGAGTGGGTCGTCCGGGTGAGCGCTGCGGAAGGCGATCCCGGCGCAGTCCTCACCATCATCGACGCACCTCCGTTCGACAGGGAGTTCCGGCGGCCGATTTTTGAGGCTGAGCTCAAGGCGCTGGAGCGCATTCCTGACGTCGCTCCCGAATTCATTTTGGTCAATATCAATGAGCTCGCGGCGCAAGGCCGCGAATGGTCGGCCCTCCCCGGCGAAACCCTTCTCCTGGAGCGATAGGGTTGCCTGACCGGGCTGAACATCTGGCCAAGGCAGTTCACAACGAGAAGCTGTTTGCGGCTCTCGATAGCTCAAACTTCAACGACTGGAGGGTTACTACCCTCTTCTATGCGGCGCTTCACCTCGTGGACGCGTACCTCGCGCCTCTCCACCACCCCACCAACCATCAGGCGCGGACGAAGATCGTTGCCTCCGACCAGTTCCTGAGACTCCTCTTCGTTCAATACCGGGAGCTCGAGTCCCGGAGCCGAGAAGCCAGGTACGATTGCCTGCACTTCACAGACGCGTTCGTGCAAAACCTGTGGCAGGCAGACTTTGAGCCGCTTAAGAAGGCAATTCGGGCAGCACTTCCCTGAGCGCCGCTGAACCGGCCCAACTCCTTGGCTCGGTGGAGACGGTGACGGAGGTCGACGTGGTACGCCCGGAAGGATTCGAACCTTCGGCCTCTTGCTCCGGAGGCAAGCGCTCTATCCACTGAGCTACGGGCGCGACCGGACTCCTATGGTAGCGTCCGGGCTGGCTAGCCGCATCAGGCGGGGCCGGTGCGTACGCCCGCGGGCAGCCCTTCGATGATGACGTTGCAGCGGACCAGGTGGTCGCGGAGCAGGCGGTTGAACTCGTGCGGGGCTTCGAGGTTCGAAAGGTGGCCGGCGCGGTCGATCACTTCGAAGCGCGTGTTCGGGAGCCCATCGGCGAGCTGACGCGTGGCATCGGGGGGGATGAGGGTATCGGCTGAGCCCGTGATAACAAGCGTGGGCACGGTGATGCCCGCGAGGTCGGCGGTGGAGTCGGGACGGTCCGCCATGGCCTCGGCTGCACCGGCGATGGCTTCGGCAGGCTGGCTCGCGATGGTGTTCTTCACGAACGTCAGCAGCTCGCCCGAGGCGGTATCGGAGAGGAGGGGCGGCGGGTCGTTCGCGAGGAAGGCCTGGCCCTCTTCGCGCAGGCGCCGGGCGAGGACACGGCGGGCTTCGCGGCCGGCGTCATCGTCGGCGGTAGCCCTGGTGTTCGCGAACACCATGCCGGCGACGAGGTCCGGGTGGCGGCGCCAGAAGGCGAGCGCGACGTAGCCGCCCATGGAAAGGCCGCAGACCACAACGCGCTGGAGGCCGGCTTCACGCACCTCTTCGGCAGCGATATCGGCGGCGGAGTCCATGCTCGGGGCGACGGGCGGTTCGGCGCCGCCGAACCCGGGGAACTCGGGGGCGAGCACGGTGGTCCAGCTGGCGAACTCCTCGACCTGGGGCGCCCACATCGAGTCGTCGAGGGGGAAGGCGTGGAGCAAAAGGAGCCCCGACGCGCGGCTGGTGTCTGCTTTGAGTGCCATGGGGCGCACGGTAGCGCCCGGGACGCCTACAGCCCGTAACGTTCGGGGGCGGTGCGCATCCATTCTCCGATCATCTCGCCGATCATGATCGAGGTGAGGTTGGTGTTGCCGCGGGGGACGGCGGGCATGATCGAGGCGTCGGCCACGACGAGCCCTTCGAGCGCGTGGGCGCGGCCGTACTGATCGACAACGGCCATGGGGTCGCTCGCGGGGCCCATCTTCGCCGTGCCGCACGGGTGGAAGCCGCTCGCGGCGAAGCGGCGGCAGAGGTTCGCGATCGTCTCGTCGTCGAGCGGGCGGTCGGCGGCGGGGAACATGACCTCGTCGATGATGGAGCGCATCGCCTCGGTCCGGGTGAAGGCGAGGGTGTCCTTGAAGGCGGCGACGAGGCGCGAGGTGTCCCGGTCGTCTTCGCAGAAGCGCTGTTCGATGATCGGCGCCGCATTGGGGTCGGCAGCGGCGAGGCGGAGGGTGCCGCTGCCCTTCACCTCTTCGAGCACGGCGGCGATGGCGAACGAGTTGAGGGCGCCGCCGCGGGGCGAGAAGGAGAACGCCTCGATCTGGAGGTCGTTGCGCTGGTCGCTGCCGGGTGCGGTGTAGCGAAGGATGGTCTGGACGATGGGCTGGTCGGCGTCGAGGAGGGACGGGTCCTTCACGCGGCAGACCACGGCGAGGGCGGGGTGATCGCAGAGATTCGCGCCCACACCGGGAACATCGCGGGCGGGCTCGATGCCGAGGGGTTCGAGCTCGGCCTTCGGGCCCACGCCCGAGCGCAGGAGGATGGCCGGGGTCTGGATGGCACCCGCGCTCAGGACGACAACGCGGCCGCGGACCTCGCCGATCTCGCCGTCTCGCTCGACTTCGGCCCCGGCGACGCGGCCGTTTTCGATGAGCAAGCGGCGGGTGCGGGTGTTGGCGGCGGTGCGGGGGTTCGGGCGGGCGCGGGCCGGCGCGAGGTAGCCGATGGCGGTCGAAATGCGAAGCCGGCCGAGTTTGTTCATGGGGTGGGGGCCGGCGCCCGAGCTCTCCGGGTCGTTCGCGTCGGGGCACTCGGGGTACCCGAGCTCGGCGGCGGCATCGAGCCACGCCTGGTGCACGGCGGTCAGTTCGTCCCAGCGGTAGCGGCGGATGCTGATGGGGCCGGCGTCGCCGTGGTAGGGGCGGTCGCCGTAGTCGAGGTCGCGTTCGAGGCGGCGGAAGGCGGGGAGGACGTTCTTCCAGGCCCATTCCGGGTTTCCGGCGGCGGCCCAACCATCGTAGTCCTCGGGCATACCGCGGAGGGCGATCGTGGTGTTCACGGCGCTCGAGCCGCCGGTCACGCGGCCGCGCGGGAAGGGCTGCGAGCGGCCGGCCGCGGTCGGCTGGTAAGCGAATCCCCAGTCGTGGGCGGTGTAGGAGTTGTTGTGGCTGTTGACGAGGTCGAAGGGGAGGGTCGCGCCGTCGGGGTAGTCGGGGCCGGCTTCGAGCAGGAGGACCGAGCGGCGGGGATCCTCGCTGGCGCGGGCGGCGACGACGGCGCCGGCGGACCCGGCGCCGATGACGACGACATCGAACAGCTCATCGGTCAACGGTTACCCTCCAGTTCGCCGGGCGACGCGCGTTCGCAGCAGCGGGACGCGCGACACCCGTTCGGCGCTCCCGTAGAATGCCATGCGGGCGGCAGCCGACCGGCGCCGCACCCTCCGGGTTCCCCGACGAACGAGGCATTGTATGACGTTTAAAGCTGTGCTTGACCAGACGCGGTCGGAGGGCCGCACGCTGCTGAACGAAGTAGAGGCGAAGCAGGTGCTTCGCGATGCCGGCGTCCCGGCGACCGCCA
>JBLNCO010000177.1:0-4211 GCA_050260715.1 Hyphomicrobiales bacterium
AGTACCGCTGGCACCTGTTTCGGGCGGTGCCTGTACACGGCGACGAAGGGGTGGCGGGCTGGATCGCGGCGAGCACCGACATCCACTCGCGGAAGCTGGTGGAGGAGGTGCTTTCGCAGCAGGAATCGCAGCTGGCCGAGGCGTTGGCGTTGCTGGAGACGCTGGTCGACCGGGCGCCCGTGGGCTTCGCTTTCCTCGACCCGGAGCTGCGCTACCGCCATGTGAACCAGTCGCTCGCGGCGCTCAACGGCATCCCCGTGGAGGAACACCTGGGCCGGCGGCTGACCGACCTGCTGCCCCAGCTGGGCGACGAGGTGGCCGGGATCATCCGGCACGTCATCGAGACCGGGGAGCCAGCCCCGGACGTGAACATCCGGATCGTGACGCCAGCGCAACCGGGCGTCGAACGGTACTTTCTCGCCGGGTTCTACCCGGTGCGCATCGACGGAAAGGTGGCCGGGGTCGGGGCGGTGGTGGTGGAAGTGACGGAGCTCCAGCGCGTGCAGAACGCGCTGGAGCGTACGAACACGCTCAAAGACGAATTCCTGGGGCTGGTCTCGCACGAGCTGCGGACGCCGCTGACGAGCATCCTCGGGAACGCGCAGGTGCTCCTGCGGCGCCCGAACCTCGACCCCGAGTCCCGGGCGCGTGCACTGACGGACGTTCGCGACCAGGCGCAGCGGTTGCAGCAACTGGTCGAGAACATGCTGCTCATCGCGGGCATCCAGACGCAGGCCGAAGCCGAACTGGAGCCGGTGCTGCTGCACCGCCTGGTGCCACACACCGTCGACGCATTTCGCGAACACCACCCGGAGCTGCAGATCACGGTCGCGGCGGAACAGGATGTGCCGGCGGTCGAAGGCGACCCGACCTACGTCGAGCAGGTGGTGACGAACTTTATTTCGAACGCGCTGAAGTACGGCGGCAGCGCGCCGATCGAGGTGCGCGTCGAGCGCGGGAACTATGAGGTGCTCGTGCGAGTGCTCGACCGTGGGCCCGGGCTCTCCGGCGAGGACCTGGAATCGGTGTTCCAGCCGTTCTATCGGTCGAGTCACACGGCCCACCTGAAATCGGGGGCCGGCCTTGGGCTGGCGGTGTGCATGCGGCTGGTGGAGGCGCAGCACGGGCGCATCTGGGCGCGCAATCGCGAGGAAGGCGGCGCGGAGTTCGGGTTCGCGCTCGAAGCCGAGCCGGAGGAGCGATAGCCGGCCATCGACCGGTCAGGGCAGGTCGAGGTCGATGAGGGCGAGGCCCGAGCCAGGGTCGTGGCGGCGCCGGAGCTCGCGCGGCGTCTCTTCGAGCACGACCTCGAGCGTGGGGAACACATAGCCTTCCTTCAGGTGGCCGCCGCGGGTCGTGCCGTCGGGGAGGCCGACGACGCAATGGGCGTGCACCTTCAGCCCCTCGCCGTCGGTCGCGATGTTCCCGATGAGCGACAGCACCTCTACCTGCTGGCCGACCGGGATGTCCTCGTACGCCTTCGTAGCGGGGTTGAAGTACTGGAGAACGACGCGCTCGAACGCGCCGATAGCCGTGAAGTGGGTGGAATCGAGCCATTCGCGCACGGCGAACTCCTGGATTCCCGCGACGCATTCGTCGCCCGCTTCGAACACGAGTGCGTAGATGCGCTGGCCGCTGCCGGTAAGGAGCTTCGTCTTCATGGCTCAGTCGAAGTAGCGGGCGAGCTGGGCCTCGGGCGCGGCTTCGCCCGGCGCCAGGGGACGGAGGTCGGCGAAAATCGATGCCCCGTCGCACGACACGATCTCCGGGAACCACGGGAAGACGCCCGCAGGCGGACGGCAGAAGTACTTGAACGTCTGGCGGTTGAAGTAGCGGACATGGGTGGGGTCGGCGAAGGCGTTGACGTGGCCGCAGTGGGGAACCATGACGTGCAGGACCCCCGAGGGCCTGAGCACCCGGTGCGCTTCGTTCATCACCCCGAGCAGGCCGCGCACGTGTTCGAGGACGTGGACGGCGAACAGGGCGTCGATGGAGCCATCGCGGAACGGCAGGCCGCTATCGAGGTCGGCGAGGGCGTGGACGGCGGGCGTGCGGGCGGCGTCGACGCCGAGCGAGCCTTCGACCTGCCGGGTGCTGCCGCAGCCGAGGTCGACCGATCGGAACGCGGGGTCGCAGGCGCGGTACCAGACCGCGTGCACGCCGCGGACCCTCGAGAGGGCGTGGTAGAGGGCGCGGCAATCGCCGCCCTTCAGCAACGGTGCGGTGACGTGGGCGACGCCGCCGCGCACCTCGGCCTCCAGCGGGAGCGCGCGGAGGCGCGGGTCGAGCTCCAGGCGTTCGCGGATGTCTTCGGCGAGGGCGGCATCGCGCAGGCCGGCGTGGTGGTCGGGCATCGATGAGGCGCTCCGCTGCGGGGTGCCCCGAGTGTCGGCCGCGACCGGTTAGGGCCGCCGGAGCCAGTGGTGCGTGGGGCTATCGGATGCGTTGCGGGTGAGTTGCCGTGCACCGGTGGCGGGCGCGCAACAGCACACCGGGAGGGAAGCACGAATCGGTTCAGCAGGGAGGGAAGCGGAAGGAGGAGTTGGCTGGGGACGGAGGAGTCGAACCCCCACGTACAGATCCAGAATCTGCTGTCCTACCATTAGACGAGTCCCCAGCATGACCCGCGCCCCCGAGATTATCACGGGAGCGAAGGTACGCTCTAGCCTTCCCGGGTCAGGCGGTGGCCTGGCGTTCGGCGAGCGCGCGGGCGGTGCGAAGGCGCTGCAGCGACCGTTCGCGGCCGAGCAGGGCCATCGAATCGAACAGGGGCAGGCCCTGCGGACGGCCCTCTTCGGCCACGTAGAGCACGGAAATGAACTTTCGCAGCTTCAGCCCCAGTTCGCCTTCGAGGCTGCGGACGGCCTGTTCGACCGCGGCCGTATCCCAGGAGGCGCCGGGGATGCGATCGAGGGCCACGAGAGCGGAATCGAGCACGCGCCGAACGAGATCGAAATCGCCGTTCACCTTTTCGCCGAGCGTGGCCGGCGGGTATTCGGGTGCTTCGAAGCCGAACAGGAACTCGATCGACGGGGCGATCTCGGTGAGGAACGCGGTGCGCTCCTGGAGAAGCTCGGCGGCGCGTGCGATGAGCTCGCCGTCGAGGGGGCGCGGGATGGACGCCGGGAGGCCGCGATCGGCCCACTCGGCGACGATTTCGCGCCAGCGCCCGGGCTCCATCGCGCGGATGTAGTGGCCGTTCAGGAAGTTCAGCCGCTCGATGTCGAACACGGCCGGGTTCGGCACGACGCGTTCGATGCTGAACTGCTGCGCGAGCTCGCCGAGGGTGATCAGGTTCGTCTTGTCGTCGACGGACCAGCCAAGGAAAGCGAGGAAGTTGACCATCGCCTCGGGCAGGTAGCCGTTCGTGCGGTAATCGAGCAGGGCGGTGTCGCCCGAGCGCTTCGAGAGCTTCTTGCCGTCGGGGCCGAGGATGAGCGGCAGGTGTGCCCAGAGCGGCGGCTCCCAGCCGAGCGCCTCGTAGAGCTGGATGTGCTTCGGCGCACTCGAAATCCACTCGTCGCCGCGGATGGTGTGGCTGATTGCCATCTCGGTGTCGTCGACGACGACGGCGAGGTGGTAGGTGGGGTAGCCGTCGGACTTGAGGGCGACGAAGTCGTCCTGGAGCGCGTTGTCGAACTCGATGTCGCCACGGATGAGGTCGTGCAGGACAGTGGTGCCTTCGTGGCGCATCTTGAAGCGCACGGTGAAGGGCTCCGAGCGGGCGCGCCGCTCCGATTCGGCCGCCGGGATGTTACGGCAGGTGCCGTCGTAGCCGGGCGGGCGCTTGGCGGCGGCCTGGGCCGCGCGCATCGCGTCGAGGCGTTCGGGCGTGCAGAAGCAGCGGTACGCCTTGCCTTCGTCGATAAGCCGGGCGGCGGTCTTCTGGTAGAGCGGGAGCCGCTGGGACTGGAAGTAGGGCTCGTGTGGACCGCCACGTTCGGGGCCTTCGTCCCAGTCGAGGCCGAGCCAGGTCAGGCTGTCCTTGATCGCCTGGACCGACGTCTCGACCAGGCGGTTCCGGTCGGTGTCTTCGATGCGCAGGATGAAGGTGCCGCCGTTCGCACGCGCCAGGGCCCAGCTGAACAGCGCCGCACGGATGTTCCCGACGTGCGGGTCGCCGGTGGGGCTGGGAGCGTAGCGGGTGCGGACGGGACGCGAGTCAGGGTTGGCCATGCAGATCCGGTTCCTGGAGCGCGGCCTGCGAGGCC
>JBLNCO010000178.1:0-4089 GCA_050260715.1 Hyphomicrobiales bacterium
CGCGCGCACGTCGGGCGTGAGGTCGTTCAGACGCTCACCCTTGAAGAGGATCTCGCCGCCAGTGACGTGGTAAGCGGGGCTCCCCATGAGCACGTTCGCGAGGGTGCTCTTACCCGACCCGTTCGGGCCCATGATCGCGTGGACCTCGCCCGCCTTCACGGTGAGCGAGAGGCCCTTGAGGATCTCCTTTTCCCCGATACTTGCGCGGAGGTCTTTGATTTCCAGAAGCGTGGTATCCGACATCGTTCTCCTAGCTCACTTCGAGCGGTTCTTGTGGCCCGCGCTCCGCGCGCACCAGGTATTCACAAACAGGTGAACCGTCGACGATACGGTTCAGTTGCTCGACGTCCTGGCCGAGCAGCAGGGCGATCGCCTTGCGGTCCGACTCGCACGGCAGCTTCGAAATCTCCGCTGCCTTGCGATAGGGGCAGGAGCCGTTGACCAGCCGGAAGCCATCGGCTTCGGCGCGCCAGCTCTCGAGGATCCCCTCGCGCCGCAGCCTCTCCGTCACCTGGACGACGCGGTCGCCGGGGTCGAGCGCCGCGATTTCGGACCGGTGCTTCGATGCGAGCGACTCCGCGATGCTTTCGCTCACCTCGACGATGACATCGTCGCGGCGGCTCAGCCCCACGAGCATGCGCTCCAGCAGCTCCGCGGAAGCGACACTGCCCACGGCGAGCTCGGTGGGGAAATACGCGTGGTACGGGCGCCCCATCGGCTGCTTGACGCGCCGCAGCCCGACGAGGCCATCGGCGCGGAGGTGGTCGAGGTGGCGCCGCACCGCGGCCGTGGTGATCCCCAGCTCGTCCGCGAGCTCTTCGACGCGAGCTTCGCGGCGTTCGATCACCAGGTCGAGGATGCGATCGCGTGTCCCCTGCATGATCCCATCCTACGAGCGCGCGAGGGCAGGCTCAAGGTTTTGGAACTTTTTGGTTTCTAAAGTCCCCGATGGCCCCTATCGACCTGGCCTATAACCGGTGCCGAAGACCCGCTCGCCGTGCCACCGCCAATCGCGGGTTCGGCCGCGAGCGCCCGGGACCGCTTTTCGCGCACCTCGAGGCGCACCGCCCGGGCGAACTCGACACCGACGAGCAGGATGGAGGCGTTGATGAACATCCAGAGGAGGAACGCGAGCGCTGTTCCAAAACCGGCGTAGATGGCGGTGTCGCGTTCAAATGGGGCGCGGGCGAGGAAGTAGGCGTAGAGGTTCTTCGCCAGTTCGAACAGGATCGTCGCGCAAAGGGCGCCGGTGAGGGCGTCGGGCCAGCGTGGCCGGGAGCTCGGGACGTAGCGGTAGAGCAACAGGAAGGTCACGAACGAGATGACCGCCGGGAGCGCGTACGACGCGAGGACAAGCGCGATGTTCTGGTGGCGCTGGAACGGCCCGAGGTCGCCCGTGCGTTCGATGACCACCTGGACCGCGCCAGTGAGCCCGATGGAAATCAGGATGAGGAGGCCGAGGCTCGGGATGAGCGCGAAGTCGATCGCCCGGCCGCGCCAGTAGGGGCGGCGGCGTTGGCGATGGCTCGCCGCGTTCAGGCCGCGGCGGACCGCGGAGAAGATGCCGCTGCTCGACCAGAGCAGCGCGATCGCGCCGAAACCGAGGCCGGCGGGGCTGACATCGCGGGCGGTCTGCACAATCTGGTCGACGTTCTCCTGCACCGAGGGGTCTTCGCGCAGCGGGAGCTGGTCGAACACGAACTGCGTCACGCGGTCGGGGTCGAGGACCAGGCCGAGGACGGACAGGATGACCAGCGCGAGCGGGACGATGGAGAAGATCGCGTAGTAGGCGATGGCAGCCGCGTAGGTTCCGCAGCTGTCTTCGTTGTACAGCCGGAAGGTGCGCCAGAGAACCACGGCTGGCGTCCGCACAAATCCGGGGACCGCGGCGTGAACGCGCCGCAAGGAATGGCGCATGTGCGTCCTATTCCGTTGCAGGCCCGCCCACCGGCTCGCCTGCAACTTCACACATCATGCGCAAATAATCGTGCAAATAGCGTGTAATAAGAAAGTGCTCCCGCACGTGTTCGCGTCCGCGTTCACCCATTTGTTCGCTCCGGCGGCGGTCGCGCAATAGCTCCAGCACGCGCTGCGCGCATTCATCGACGGAATCGACGAGGAAGCCGCACTCGCCATCGATGATCTGCAGCGGGATACCTCCCACGTTCCCGCCCACCACTGGCTTGCCCTTCCACAATGCCTCGGCCACCACCAGCCCGAAGCCCTCGCGGGTGGACTTCTGGATTACCACCTGGGAAGCGTGCTGGAAGGCGTTCACTTCCAGGTTCCCGACGCCGTTGAGGTTCGTGAGAATCTTGATGTCCCAGTCCTCGCCGGCGCGGCGGATGACCTTTTCGTACCACTCCCAGCCCTCGGGATCGTCGTGGGCCATGGAGCCGATAAGCACGAGCTGCACGTCTTCGAACTCGCGCTTCACCAGCCGGTAGGCCTCGATAACGCCGAGCGGGTCCTTCCACGGGTCGAAGCGGGAGACCTGGGTCAGGATCGGGCGGTTCGGGTCGACGCCGTAGCGGTCGAGCACGGCGCGAACTTCGAGGTCCGTGATCGCGTCGTTCTTGTGGCTGAGCGGGTCGATGGCGGGCGGCGCGATCATCAGGTGCTTTTCGGGCACGCCCTCGCGGACGTACTGGCGCATCGTCCAGATGCTGCCGTCGTACTCCTCGACGAACGGCCGGAGCAGGTCCCACGCCTGTTGCTGGGCGTTCGTAAGGTCGATGTGGCAGCGCCAGATCCAGCGGCCGCCGGGGTTCGTGCCCATGCTCCGCAGGATGTGGAGCAGCGGCGCGGGCTGCGGGTCGTGCACGAAGACGAAGTCGTATTCCTGCCAGCCCTCCGCATTCAGCCGGTTCTGCGCGATCCAGATCTCGCGTTCGCGGGGCTGCCAGGGGTGATCCTTCCCCTGGAGCGCGTTGTGCATCGCCTTCGTGACGTTGAAGAACTCGTCGCTGCCGGAGAGGACCTTCCAGTCGCACTGGAGCCCGATGTCCCGCATGAGCGGCACCATGCTGTGGAGGATCTCCGCCACACCGCCACCATAGGCAGTGGCGTTGACGTGGAGCACGCGAGCGCCTTCGAGCCGGGCTGCGTCTTCCCGGATGCGCTCGATGACACCCTCGTTAACGGCGTCGCGGTACCGTTCGAGTTCCCTGGGGGCAACACTGACTGTCGTAAGCACGAAGAAAAGGATACCGGTTGTCCCGATTCCGCTGCCGCTTCCCGCGGAGGCGAGAAGCAGATGTATTGCATTTGTAACGTACGAGCTTCGTAGGCCGGGGACACGGGCAAGAACATTTGTGCTACTCTCTCCGCCATCGTATCGGAGGAGTGCTTCCATGGACGACTTTCCGGCCACCAGGGCTGCCATCCAGGAGCGGTTCGAGGCGGCTGTACGCGAACTCAACGCCGCGCTCGGGGAGCTATCGGCCGGAGAGCTCGTGCGGCCCGGCGCGGTGGGCGAGTGGTCGCTGAAGGACACGCTGGCGCACCTGTCGTCGACGTGGCTCGCGGGGCAACTCGAGGCCTACCTGGACGGCCGCACGCCGACGGCCGCAACTACGTTCGGCTTCGACGATCCCCCGCCGCCCGGGACCGACCTGGCGACCAACGACGGCCGGAACGCGTGGCTCCACACGTCCGAGGCGCGGCTCACCCTGCCCGAGGTCCGCGAGCGGTACGAGGAGTTCTTGCGCCGCACGAACGCGGCGATCGCGAGGCTACCCGAAGACGATTTCGGGAGGGCGTTTGCGCTGGCGCCGCTGGGGCACGTCGGACAGTTGCGCCCGGCCGTCGAGGGCGATGGGCCGCCGATCGTGCCGCTCTGGCGGTGGCTCGCCGGGAACACCTGGCACCACTTCGAGGAACACCTCCCGGCGTTCCAGGCGGCTGCAGCCGTGGCGCAGGGCTGAGGCCCGAAGGCCCTCAGGCGCGGCGCGATTCCGCCAGCGCCGCGAGGGCGGCGTCCCATTCCGGGGCAACGGCTTCCCAGCGGTACCGCGCAGCGGCGCGAACGACCGCGTCTCGCTCGTGGGCGGAGGATGGCTGTTCCAGCGCCGCCCGCAGCTTCGCCCG
>JBLNCO010000179.1:0-5265 GCA_050260715.1 Hyphomicrobiales bacterium
CGAGGTGCTGGCGCATCGTGAACAGGTCCAGCAGCGCCTGAGTGGGGTGCGCGTGCGTCCCGTCGCCGCCGTTGATGACGCTCGCACGCGTGTGCCGCGCCGCAATGTACGGCGCCCCCGACCGGCTATGCCGCATCACCACCACGTCGGCGCCAATCGCCTCCAAAGTCCGCACCGTGTCGATGAGCGATTCGCCCTTCTCCACCGAGCTCCCGGTCGCGGTGAGGTTCACCACGTCCGCGCCGAGCGCCTTGGCCGCGACTTCGAAGCTCGCCCGGGTGCGCGTGCTCTGTTCGTAAAAGAGCGTGACCACGGTCGCGCCCCGCAGCGTCGCCACCTTCCCCACAGGCCGCGAGCGCACCTCGCGCATCGTCTCCGCGGTTTCCATCACGAGGTCGATCTCGGCGGGGCTGAGCGTATCGGTGTCCAGCAGGTCTTTTCGGGTCCAGTCGGTCGCGGGCCCGGCACTCGGTTCGCGCAGCTCCGTCAGCTCAAGCATGGCTCGCCTCCGTCCCGACGACGAATACGCCGTCCTGGCCGTCCACCTCCGATAGCCGCACACGGACCGACTGGAAGAGCGCGGTGGGCACGTTCTTCCCGACGAAGTCCGGCCGGATGGGGAGCTCGCGGTGGCCGCGGTCGACCAGGACCGCGAGGCGCACGCGCTTCGGACGCCCGAAGTCCACGAGCGCGTCCAGCGCCGCGCGGATACTCCGGCCCGTGAACAGCACGTCGTCCACCAGCACGACCGTCATCCCGTCGACGTCGGGCATCTCGCTGGGGCGCACGCGCGGCATGCTTGTGCCGTGCGCCAGGTCGTCGCGGTAGAGCCCGATGTCGAGCCGCCCGACCGGAACGCTCGCCCCTTCGAACTCCTTGATGGCCGTCGCGAGCCGCACCGCCAGCGGGTAGCCGCGGCTCAACAGGCCGACGAGCACAAGGCCCTCCGTCCCGCGGTTGTTCTCGATGATTTCGTGGGCCAGCCGGCGAACCGTCCGGGAGATCTCGTCCGGACCGAGGAGTTGTTCGCCAATCATAGAAAACGCCTCCCCTGTTCCGGGCAGGCGCGCATAGAGGTAGTCTGCAAGCCGGGCATAATCCGGCGCCTCCTCCCCTTGTCAGCCTCTCGGGACTGCCTTAAAGGGTCGGGAATTACCCTACCGCACAAACGTTCCACGGGCAATGGAATTCCGTGTAGGTAGTCGGGTTCTATACTGAAGTTTCCAGAATGGTGCTCCTCTCGGCGCCGTCCTCCCTGCTATTCGGAGACCACATTGGCTACCACCCCCCAAACACCGGGCGCCCACGAGGCTGATGTCCGGGATCGCATCTTCGCCAGCGCCCTCCGGCACTTCTCGCAAAAGGGCTTCGCTGCCACCTCGCTCCGCGAGGTCTCCGAAGACGCCCAGACCACCAAGCCGATGATTTACTACTACTTCGGCTCCAAGGAGGGGCTCTACGGCAGCATCGTCCGCGAGATCCTCGAAGAGATGGCCGAAGCCATCCGTCACGGGCTCCCCGGCGAAGCGCCGCTCCCCGAGCAGGTCGTCGCCTTCTGCGACCGCTACCTGGGGCACTTCCTCGCGAAAGAAGAGATCATCGCCCTCGTGCTCCGGGAGGTGTTCGGGCTCGGCGGCGCGCCCATGGAAACCTTCGCCCAGACCCTCGGTGAACGCGTCCGCCAGCCGCTCGACGAAATCCTCCGCCGCGGAATGGATACCGGCGAATTCAAGCAGGCCAGCGTCGGCATGTGCGCTACCGCTATCACCGGCATCCTGAACATGTTCATCCTCGCCCATGTCTTCGGCGGCGCCGCCATCGACCGCGAGGCGCCCCTCGCCCAGGTGCGCTTCTACCTCGCTGGCCTCTCCGCGCGCTCGTAACGCATCCGTCACTGTCCAACCACCTGGCGCCGCCGACTTCTCTAGCAGGAGAAGAGATGTGAGCCAGGCACAGGCACGCTTGGTCGACTACTACGCGGCCCTCAACCTCCCCCACGACGCCGACCTCACCGGTGTCGAAAACGCGTACGCCCGGATTTCCGACGAGCTCGCCACCATCGGCGACCTCGACGAGGACCATCGCGCCGCGCTCCTCCGGGTGAACGAAGCCTACGCCGTGCTTTCGAAGCCCGAACTGCGCCGCAGCTACGACGCTATCTTCCTCGCCGCCGAACGCGCAGCCGAACAGAAGCGGGTCGAGGCCGAGATGCGCCGCCGCATCTGGCTGCAGCGCATGCTCCTGGGCGCGCTCGGTGTAGTTGTGATCGCGCAGGCCGGCGGCCTCATCTACCTCGGCCACGACCAGCTCGCCGACCTGCTCCGGCCCATCCTTGGCGGCATCCTCCCCGGCACCGCCAACTGAGCCGGCGTCGCGCTCCTCGAGCGCCGGCGGAACACCCGGGTCCTAGCCGGCCGCCTCGCCCGCGAGCTCTGTCATCAACTGCGCTTCCCGCTGGGCGTACGGCCCGATCGTCTCGAACATGTTCACCGTGCTTTCGAGCCGCTTCTGCAGGCCCGACATCAGCCCCAGCACCCGGAAGATCATCAGGATATCTGGCGGGATGCGCGTCACCGGGTTCGCTTCCAGGATTCGCGACAGGCGCATGTTGACCTCGGGCATCACATCCACGTCCACGTAGGCGCGGCCTTCCGGGCCCGTCGATTCGAAGAACGCCCGCCCGAGCGCCACCAGCGACTCCGGGTCCTGCGATTTCGTTTCAAACCCCAGCTTCCGGAAGGCCTCGACCATCCCCTGGTCGTCCTGCTTCATGATCGCGACCGTCAGGCGCGCGTAGTTCACGCGGAAGTCCTCGGGCAGGTCCTTGCTCAGCCCGAAGTCGATGAACACCACCACCGGGCCCGGCAGCACGAGCAGGTTCCCCGGGTGCGGGTCGGCGTGGAAGAAGCCGTGCACGAGGATCTGCTCGCAGTACGCCTCCGTCATGATCAGCGCGACCTTGTTCGGGTCGATCCCCGCCTCGATCAGCGCCGGGATGTCCGAGATCTTGATCCCTTCGATGAACTCCGTGGTGAGCACGCGCCGCGCCGTGTGCTCCCAGATCACCTCGGGCACGCGCACGTCGTCGCGGTGCGCCAGCTCGCGCGCCACGCGTTCGCTGCTCTCCCCTTCGAGCGTGAAGTTCAGCTCCCGCGGCGTGTACTTGCACACCTCGTCCATCAGCACCCGGAAGTCGAAGTTCGGCTCGATGCGCGCGAGCAGCTTCACCAGGATCGAGAGGTTCCGCAGGTCGGTCTCGACCACCCGCTCGATGCCCGGGTACTGCACCTTCACCGCCACGTCGCGGCCGTCCTTCGTGCGCGCCCGGTGCACCTGTGCGAGCGACGCCGATGCCACCGGCCGCCGGCTGAACGCGTCGAAGATCCGGTCGGGTTTCGCTCCGAGCTCCCGTTCGATCTGCCCCTCGATCTCTTCGAACGGCCGCGGTGGCACCCGGTCCTGCAGCCGGCTCAGCACGGCCACGTACTCCGGCGGCGCCACATCGGCCCGGCTCGAAATGAACTGGCATGTCTTGATGAGCAGGCCTTCCATGCTCGCCGCCAGCCGGTAGACCCGCTCCGCCGAGCGCTGGTGCACCTTCGAATAGCGCCGCGCCTTCTCTTCGGGGCTCAGGCTGCGATGGCGCTGCACCCACTTGTAGCTCAGGTAGATGATCGCGAAGTTCCACGCCACCATCAGGAAGCGTTTCAGTCGCCGGTGCGGAGGGAGTGGGCGGGCGCCCGTATATGAGTCGGTCATCGTCTGCGATGGTACTGGCCGGCTGAGATGGGTAACAGAAAGCCGGGACCGCCGGGCCCCGGCCTCCGGGTGAGCAGCGCGCCCTGACGCTACTGCTTGATCGCCATGTCGTTGACCTTCCAGGCCCCGGCAACGTCGCGCCACTTCGTCGCGATCACCCCCTGGCCCTGGTCGTTCTTCATGATGATGTCGACCAGGTGGTCCTCGCCTTCCTGGCCCTGGAGCTGCACTTCGACGCCCGTTGCCGGGGGCTGCGGCCCTGCCGCCTGCTGTTGCTGCTGGAGCGCCATCGCCTTGCCCATGCCTTCGGGCGTGAACGCCATCATCAGCCCGGCGATGTTCTGGTTCATGAGGTCCTTTGCGAACTGTTCTGCCGTGTCCTTAAGTTCGGCCATCCTCGGCTCCTTTCGCCCGAATGGTATTCGGATGCGGGCGGTCTGCACATGGTAGGCGGCTCGCCTCAGCAGTCAACCGCCCCGCGGCCTTCGCCAGTCTCGCACATCCGCCTCTGACCGCCGCGTAAAGTTCCCGCCTTCCCGCCTGTTGACACGCTGCTCCGCGAAGCAAATACTGAACCACATGGTTCAGTATGCAGGCCCGGACGAGACCTTCGCCGCCCTGGCCGACCCCACCCGCCGCGGCATCCTCGAACGGCTCACCCGCGGCGACGCCTCCATCTCGGAGCTGGCGCAGGCCTTCACGATGACCCTCACCGGCATCAAGAAGCACGTCCAGGTCCTCGAAGAGGCGGGCCTGGTTTCGACGCAAAAGCGGGGCCGCGTCCGGATCTGCACGCTTGGACCAAACCGTCTCGAGCTCGAAGTCTCGTGGATGGAACGCCATCGCCGGATGATCGAAGAGCGGCTCGACCACCTGGGCAAATTCCTCGAACAGCACCAGAAAGGAACCCCCTCATGACCACCCCGACCGACACCAATCTCGCCACCGTCACCCCCGTCGGCGACCGCGAATTCCGCGTCGAGCGCATCTTCAACGCCCCGCGCGACCTCGTCTGGCGCGCCTACACCGAAGCCGACCTCGTCGGACAGTGGTGGGGCCGGGGCCACAAGCTCCTCGTCGAGGCCTTGGATGTCCGCCCCGGCGGCCACTGGCGGTTCGTCGAACACACGCCCGAAGACCTGCACGGCTTCGAAGGGCGCTTCCGCGAGGTTACGAAGCCCGAGCGCATCGTCATGACCTTCGAGTGGGACGGGATGCCCGGCCACCCGAGCATCGACACCGCCGTCTTCGAAGACCTCGGCGACGGCCGCACCAGGCTCCGCGTCCACTCGCTGTTCAGCACCTCGGAAGAGCGCGACGGCATGCTCGCGTCCGGTATGGAAGGCGGGATGAACGAGAGCTACCAGGCTCTCGACCGCCTGCTCGCCACCCTCCGCTAGGGGGATGCAGCACCCGAGGGGCGGCCGGCCCCGGCCGGGCGCCACAGCCCACGGCCGAATCCCCGCGCGATGAGCTCGTTCTTCACCCGCTCCGCCTCCGGACAGT
>JBLNCO010000180.1:0-3287 GCA_050260715.1 Hyphomicrobiales bacterium
GGACTTGGGTACGCTTGAGCCATGCCCGTTGACCAGGAAGCCCTCGACGCTGTCGCCCTCAGCAGAGACGAGTACGACCTCCTCGTCCAACGGCTCGGCCGCGAGCCCAACGAGGTCGAGCTCGGCATGTTCGGCTCCCTCTGGAGCGAGCACTGCGGCTACAAGAACTCGAAGCCCCTCCTCCGCCTCTTCCCCAGCGGCGGCGACCGTGTCCTCACGCAGGCCGGCGCCGAAAATGCCGGCGCCATCGATATCGGCGACGGCCTTTGCGTGGTGATGAAGGTCGAATCCCACAACCACCCGTCCGCGATCGAGCCCTTCCAGGGCGCCGCAACGGGCGTCGGCGGTATCGTCCGCGACATCTTCGCGATGGGCGCCTACCCCATCGCCATCCTCAACTCGCTCCGCTTCGGCCCGCCCGAAGACCCCCAGAACCGCTACCTGCTCGAAGGCGTGGTTTCGGGCATCTCCTTCTACGGCAACTGCCTCGGCATCCCCAACGTCGGCGGGGAAGTCGTGTACTCGTCCGCCTACAACGGCAACCCGCTCGTCAACGCCATGTGCGTGGGCCTCGCCGAGACGAACAAGCTCCTGAGCGCGGCCGCCCGTGGCGCCGGCAACCCGCTCCTGCTCGTCGGCGCCGATACCGGCCGCGACGGCATCCACGGCGCCAGCGGGCTCGCATCCCGCACCGACCCCGAGGCCCGCTTCGAAGAGATGCGCCCGGCCGTGCAGGTGGGCAACCCCTTCCTGGAAAAGTTGCTCATGGAGGCCTGCTACGAGCTCGCCTCCGAGCACGGCGACTGGGTCGTTGGCCTCCAGGACCTCGGCGCGGCGGGCCTCACGAGCTCCGTGGTCGAATGTTGCGCACGCGGCCGCTCCGGCGCCGTGCTCGAGCTCGACCATGTCCCGCGCCGCGAATCGGGCATGACGCCCTACGAGATCATGCTCAGCGAGAGCCAGGAACGCATGCTCGTCATCGCCCGGCGCGAACACCTGGACGACGTGAAGGCGCTCTTCACCCGCTGGGAGCTCCACTGCGAGGAGATCGGCCACGTTACCGATGGCCACGAAGTGATCGTGATGGACGGCGGCGTGGAAGTTGGCCGCGTCCCCACCGAGGTCGCGAGTGAGCCGCCGCTCTACCGGCGCCAGGGCATCCCGCCGGAAGAGATCCTCGCCCTGAACCAGGCCGACCTCGCCGCCCTCCCCGACCTCGCGCCCGCCGATGCCACCGGCGTGCTGCTCCGCCTGCTCGGCCGCCCGAACATCGCGAGCAAGCGGGGCATTTTCCGCCAGTACGACCACCAGGTGCTCGCGAACACCATCGTCCCGCCCGGCGGCGATGCCGCAGTCGTGCGCATCGAAGGGACGAACCGGGCCATCGCCCTCACCACCGACTGCAACGGCCGCTACTGCTACCTCGATCCCTACGCGGGCGCAGCCATCGCCGTTGCCGAAGCCGCCCGCAACGTCGTGTGCACCGGCGCCGTGCCGGTCGCCGTCACCGACTGCCTGAACTTTGGCAACCCGGAAAAGGCGGACGTCTACTGGCAGCTGTCGCACGCAGTCCACGGCATCAGCGAGGCGTGCTCGCTGTTCAACACGCCGGTCGTGAGCGGCAACGTCAGCCTCTACAACGAGACCGCCGGCCGGGCCATCTACCCCACGCCGGTCATCGGCATGCTCGGCGTCATCGAGGATGTTTCGCACCACCTGACCGCGGGGTTTAAACGCCCGGGCTGCGACGTCTGGCTCCTCGGCGCCGGCCTCGAACAGGAGCCTGCGACCCTCGCCGGCAGCGAGTACCTCGAAGCCATTCACGGCAAGGTGGCCGGCGTCCCCCACGTCGACCTCGAGGCCGAACGCCGCCTGCAGGAACTCGTACTTCGCCTCAACGGCGAGGGCCTGCTCGCCAGCGCCCACGACTGCTCCGACGGCGGCCTCGCCATTGTCCTCGCCGAGTCGGCCATCCTCGGCGGCGCCGGCTTCGACTGCGACCAGGAGCTTCCCGGCCGCCTCGATGCCGCGCTCTTCGGCGAGGCCCAGGGACGAATCGTCGTCAGTGCCCAGGGAGGCGCCGGCGCCCGGATCGCGGATCTCTCGCGCGAGCTCGGGGTCCCCGCGGTCAGGCTCGGCCAGACAACCGGCGACAGCCGGTTCCGCCTCGGCCCCATCGAAACCACGGTCGCCGCACTCCGCGCGTCCTGGGAGCCCGGGCGCTAGCCTGCGTCCGGTCGCTTCGTTCCGCTCGCGCCCTACTCGCCGAGCGCCCTGCGCACCCCGTCGCGCAGCGTGGCGAGGTCGAACGGCTTCTGAATGAACCCCGCGAGGTCCCGCCCCGCGAACTGCTCGGCCGCCTCCTGCTCGTTGTAGCCGCTCATCAGCACCACGCGCGCGCCGGGCTTCAGCGCATGAATCGCCTCGAACGCCTGCTCCCCGTTCATCTGCGGCATGGTCATGTCGAGCAGCACGCAGCGCACCTGCTCCGCGTGTTTGGCGAACAGGTTCACTCCCGCCTGGCCGTCGCCGGCCGTCATCACGTCGAATCCCATGTGTTCCAGCGCCCGAGCGGTGACGAGCCGTACCGTCTCCTCGTCGTCGACGACGAGTACGGTCCCGGTTCCGCGCCACTCCCGTGCTGGTTCCCTTGAATCCTCCATAGCCTCCCAGTCCGCGCCGCGCCGGAGGGTCGCAGCGCCTTCGCGGCTACTCTAGCCGATTACGTCGCGCCAGGCAGTTCCTCCGCTACCCGGGGCACCTCCTCCGCAGCCGGCGCCCGGGTCAGCTGCCATTCGCGGAGAACCGCCGCGAAGAAGAGCACCTGGCCCACGAATTCGAGCCGTTCTTCGAACCAGGGCAGGAACCCCTCGCGCGGCCCGAACAGGTCGACGGCGATCGACACCGCCGTGGAGGCACAGCCCGCGACGATGAGCGCGAACACCGTGGGATGGGCCACGACCTCGCGCCAGAACCGCGCCGTAACCGCCAGGCCGGCGATCCCGAACGCCAGCAGCACCAGGTCGTCGTTCCGGTGGACGTGCGGCGGAGGCCCGCCGATGTGCCGTTCGGTCCAGTCGCCGATGCGCTCGTGCAGGCTGATGCGCTCGTCGAACCCGAGGTACGCGAGACCGGCGCCCGAAAGGAGCCAGTACGCCGAGCGCACCCGGCGCCAACCGCGATGGCTCCCGCTAACGGGTAACCCCGGACTTGGGTACGCTTGAGCCATGCCCGTTGACCAGGAAGCCCTCGACGCTGTCGCCCTCAGCAGAGACGAGTACGACCTC
>JBLNCO010000181.1:0-6728 GCA_050260715.1 Hyphomicrobiales bacterium
CGACCTGCCGCTGCTCGAAGCTGCCGCGAACGCGTTCGAGCCAACCCCGCAGAGCGCATCCGCCCCGGCCACCCTCCGTGCCGCGGCCCTCGTCGCGATCCTCGACGTGGACCCCGGAGTGGCCGCGTACCACGCGGCGGCCCACCTCGGCGATGCCGACCGGATGTCCGGCGAGCCCGCGGTGACCGCCACGCGGGTGCTCGCCGCGGCCGGGAACGAGGTGGCGCTCGTGCAGTGCATCCTCGCCGGCAAGCGGCCGGAGCTGTCCGGCGGCGAGCCCGAAGTGCTGGCCGAGTGTCTGCGCCAGCTGCGCGAGGTGCCGGCCGGGGTGCTGCAATCGGTGGTGGACGGCGCTATGAGCGACGGCCGCGAGGTGGTCCGGCTCGGCCTCTGCGACCTGTTCGTCCACCACCGGCCCGAGCCGCTGCTGCTGGAGGCGGCGAAGCGGTTCCTGCGCGAAACGCGCGACCTCGAGCTCTACCACTACCTCGCCGCGTCGATTGTCGCCGAACGCCGCGAGGACCTGCTCGACGTGCTCTCCGCTACGGCGGCGGAAGAATCGGACCCTGCGAAGCTGCGCGTCCTCGAAGAAGCGCTCGCCGTCCGCGAGACGGATCCCGCCGTCGCAGGGGTCCTCGCACTCGTGCGACGGCGCGGCGAACCCGGCCGCCCGGAACGCCGCAGCTAGCGAGGGGACGAATCGGCTCGCTACCCGAACAACTCGCTCACTGCGAACGAGAAGCCGCCGAGCGCCGGCAGCACGATCTCTTCGTTGCCCTGTAGGTTCGCGCAGCGACATCGCCTTCGAACACGGTCACAGACTGGTGGTCGGGCTCGACGAGGAGGCCCACTTTCACGCCTGCTCCAGGAGGAACCGCAACTGGGACTCCAGTTCGCGCCGGCCCTGTCCGGGCCAGCGGACTTCCGCGGCGAGGGTGGGCGGCACAACGGGATAGCCGCGCTCGTCGGCCTCGGTGACCGGGCTGCGAAAGTACGAGACATCCGGCACGCGATGATTGGCGCGCGGAGTGCCGCCGTAGGGACGGCCGAGTTCCGCGAGCGCCTCCCCGGCCGCTGTGGCCGGGTGCCGCTGCAGCAGACGGATAGGGGCTTGTACCGCTCGCGCATGACGCAGCCGCGCCGCGGGCCCGCCTATGGCTCGTAGCGCGTGAGCACGAGGCAGCTGTTCTGCCCGCCAAAGCCGAAGCTGTTCTTGAGCGCCGCGCGCACGTTGGCCTGCCGGGCGGTGTTCGGCACGTAGTCCAGGTCGCAGGCCGGGTCCGGATGTTCGAGGTTGATAGTCGGGTGGATCATCCGCGTCTCGATCGTCTTCACCGTCGCGACCGTTTCCATGCCGCCGCTCGCCCCGAGCCCGTGGCCGATCATGCTCTTCGTGGCGCTGATGGGGATGTGGTAGGCACGCTCCCCGAACACCGTCTTGATGGCGTTCGTCTCGGCCGCGTCGCCGAGCGGCGTGCTCGTCGCGTGGGCGTTGATGTAGTCGATGTCCTCCGGCTGGAGGCCGGCGTCCCGAAGCGCCTCACGCATTGCGCGGGCGGCCCCGGCGCCATCTTCGGGCGGCGCCACCACGTGGAACGCGTCGTTCGTGCACCCGAACCCCGCGAGCTCCGCATAGATGCGGGCGCCTCGCGCCTTCGCGTGCTCCTCGCTCTCGAGGATCAGTGCCCCGGCGCCCTCGCACGGCACGAAGCCGTCGCGCTCGGCGTCGAACGGCCGGCTGGCGCGCGCCGGGTCGTCGTTGTGCGAGCTGAGCGCGCGCATGACGCAGAAGCCGGCGAGCCCGAGCTGCGTCACCGCCGCCTCGCAGCCGCCGGTCACCATCACGTCGGCCCGGCCCGAGCGGATGATCATCGCTGCCTCGCCGATCGCCTGCGTGCCGGCCGCACAGGCGGTGACGATGGTGCCGTTGTAGCCGCGAAGCGTGAACTGCAGCGCCACCTGCGCGGCCGCCATGTTCCCGAGCGTCTTGGCCATGTAGAGCGGGTCGACCTTCATGCCGCCGCGTTCGCTCAGGGTCTCGGCGCCTTCGACGATGTCGGGGTACCCGCCACCGCCGTTGCCCACCAGCACGCCGATGCGGTCGCGGTCTTCGCCGTCGAGTTCGAGGTGGGCATCGCCGATGGCCTGTGCGGCGCTCGCCACCATGAACTGCGTGAACCGCGCCATGCGCCGCGCCGACTTCCGTTCGATCCAGCGCGTCGGGTCCCAGTCCTTCACTTCGCCGCACAGCTGGCACGGGAAGCCGTCGGGGTCGATGAGGGTCAGGCGGGTCACTCCCGACTTGCCAGCGAGGAGGTGCTCCCAGAATTCATCGACCGTCTGGCCGAGCGGTGTGATGGCGCCAAGGCCGGTGACGACAACGCGCGTGCGCGAACGCAGGGTGCTGTTCATGCGCTAAGCGTACAGGTTCACGCGGTTAGGGTGGCACCCTGCCCGGGGGGCCGGATCTCCGGCGGTTCGCACGGGGACGTCAGCAGTCTCGTCCTACGCCTTCTTCCCCAGACCTGGCTCCGGCGCCCCCACGAGGATGGCCATGTTCCCGTCGGGGTGCTTGTTCTCGTACATCAGCTGGTGGCAGGCGCCGGTTTCCTCGAAACGGAACGTCCGCGAGAGGCACGGGTCGATCTTCCTCGCCAGCACAAGCTCGTTGAACGCGTAGGCCTGTTCGTCGTTCGCGAAGTGCGATCCCTGCAGCCGCTTCTGGCGCATCCAGAGATACCGCAGGTCGACGTCGGCGTTGTAGCCGGTCGTGCCGGCGCAGACCACCACCATGCCGCCGGTATCGGTAACGAACACGGACGTCGGGATGGTGTCCTCGCCGGGGTGTTCGAATACGATGCGCGGGCTCTTCCGCTCGCCGAGGATGTCCCAGATCGCCTTGCCGAAGGCGCGCGCGCCCGCGGTGAACTCGTTCATCGATTCCGTGTTCTCCCAGTCCGGCAGGCGGCCCCAGTGCTGGAAGTCCTTGCGGTTGATGCAGCCGATGGCGCCGAGCTTTTCGCAGAAGGCGTACTTGTTCGGGCTCGAAACGACCGCGATCGGCTTCGCGCCGGCCTGGGCGGCGATCTGGATGGCCATGGAACCCAGTCCGCCGGCGCCGCCCCACACGAGCACCACGTCCCCTTCGCGGACGGTGTGCGGCGGCCAGCCGTTGAGCATGCGGTAGGCGGTCGCCCCGACGAGCGTGTAGGCGGCCGACTCTTCCCAGGTGATGTGCTGGGGACGCGGCATGCACTGGTGCGCCTGCACCTTCGTGAACTGCGCGAAGGAGCCCCAGTTCGTTTCGTAGCCCCAGATGCGGAAGCTCGGGCTGAACATCGGGTCAACGCCCGCCTTCACCTCGGGCGCATGGATGTCCCACGTGCCGCAGTGGATCACCACCTCGTCGCCGACCTTCCATTGCGTCACGTTCTCGCCGACGGCGTACACGATGCCCGAGGCATCGGACCCCCCGATGTGGAAGTCCTCCGGTTCGCCCGCCTTCTGGCGTGCGGCGATCACGTCCACCGGGATGCCGAGGCCCGCCCAGACGTTGTTGTAGTTCACGCCCGCAGCCATGACGTACACGAGCACGTCGTCGGGGCCGGGCTGCGGGGTATCGACGATTTCGGGCTGGAAGGCGTGCTGCGGCTCACCGAAGCGCGACTGGCGGATGAGCTGCGCGTGCATCTTTGCGGGCACGTGGCCCAGCGGGGGTTGTTCGCCGATGTCGTACAGGTCCTTCAGGTCCGAGCTGGCGGTCATGGTCATATGCGCTCCCTCCGGGTGTCGCCGCGGACGCGACGCGTGTGGTCGGGAGATTGTATACGCGCGTTATTGACGAGTAAACGGAGCTACCGGAGAAGCTATAGACCTTTGCTATCCATCCGTCGATGGAACCGCGAGCTCGATAGCTTTCGCCGCACTCTCATAGCACGCAGCCACCACCTCGTGCGCCCGCAGTGCCACGCGGAAGTCGGGGAACGCCGGCTTCCCTTCGTGCACCGAGCGCAGGAAGGCGTAGTCCTCCAGCATCCCGAGGCGGGCGAGGTTCATCTCTTCGTCGTCCGGCCCGGCGATTTGCTGGTAGCGCGCGAGCATCTCCTCGGCGGTCATCTCGACCTCCGGCCCTTCGCGCAGCTGGTAACGAATGGGCCCGATGAAGTCGTGGTCGGTCGCGAACCAGCCGCCTTCGAAGAACACCTCGAGCCGACGCGTCGAAGGCCGCCCCCCGACCTCGTGCCAGACCGAGCTCAGCGACGTCTGGTGACCCTCTTGGTGCTGGAACGTGACCAGCGCGACATCCTCGATGCCGGCGTGCCCGCTCGTCACTCGCGTGTGGCAGCGCACCGCCGAGATTTCGCCGAAGAGCCAGCGGAACAGGTCCACGTCGTGGATGGAGTGCTCGATGAGCGTGCCGCCGCCCACCTTCTCGAAGTCGCCCCGCCAGGTGCTGTTGTACTGGCCGCGAACCGGGAAGAACTGGTCGTCGCGAAGGTGCGCGGTGAGCAGCGGCCCGAGGTCCGGCGAGGACATCAGGTCCTTCAGCACGGTGAAGATGGGCGCATAGCGCAGCACGAGCCCCACCTGGTTCACCACCCCTGCCCGCTCGACCGCCGACACCATCTGGCGCACCTCGTACAGCGTCTTGGCGAGCGGTTTCTCGCAGAACACCGCGAGGCCCCGCTCAGCCGCGCGCTTCACCAGCGCCGGGTGCTCGGAAGTCTCCGTGCAGATGTACACCGCCGTCAGCCGCGGGTCCGAGAGCACGTCCTCGGCGTCGCCGGTCACGAGGCGCGCGCCCGTGATGGCCGCGAACCCTTCCGCACGCTCGCGCTGGCGGTCGCAGACCGCTACGTACTCGCCCGGCACGCGCTCGCTTCGGAGCACGCCACGGATGTTCCGCGAGTGGAAGCGGCCGATATGGCCGCAGCCGATGAGACCGACAACGGGATGAGGCATGGGCAGGAACCGCCGCGTTTTCGGCATTGTAGGGATGCCGAGTGGTTGGTGCTTCGTCCTGAGGGCCCGGCCGACCCGGGGACTCCCGCGGCCCTACGGGCTCACAAGCCCCGCGAGCCGCTTCGGCGCCGCCAGCCGGTAGCTCTCGCGGATGAACGCCTCGATTTCGTCCCAGTCGTTCGCGCCGCCGAGGTCGATCCCCACCCAGCCGCGCGGGCCGAGGTAGGCGGGCACGAAGTAGCGCTCCGGGTCCCGTGCGACGAGCGCCTGCTGTGCGCCGGGCGGCGCCTTCACGTTGATGGCGACGCGACCGTCGCCGTGGTGGTCCACGAGGAAGTAGAGGAAGGTCTTGCCGCGCACGTCGAACTTGAGGTGCTGGCCGGTGCGGCTCGAACCCTGCGCTTCGGGGAGGGCGGTGGCGATGGCGCGCACGCGCTCGCGCTGGTCATCGAGCGATTCGGGCACGGCCATTCCTCTCCGATTTTGCCCGCATTTTACGGGACATGGGCCAAAGGTTGGCGAAGTGTCGAGCAGGCGTGGCGATACTGCGCGCAGGGCTTGATGCCTGACCTCCAGCCTTCTGGAGGATGACGGGCTGCTTACGGACGGAATCACCTGGGGGCGCAAGTGCACCCGTCCGTGAGCGGCCCGTTTCCTTGCCCCGCGGATCGCCCATTCCACCCCTGGATTTGAATTCAGTAGCCGATGAGCTCCGGCGTTCCCGCAACTGGCGTCTCGCTCGCCGCGGCGCACGAAGCCACCTTGTCGGCGCAACCCGAGGACGGGGAGCTGTCGCCTCGCCCGAGCGCCCAGTCCGGCGCAATCGAGATCGCGAAGAGCAGCAGCGCCCAGAACACCAGCCCCAGCGCAAACGCCCGGAAGACCACGAACGGCGCGCCAACCGGACGCCGGGGAGCGGTCGCTGCGGCGGCCAGGGGCACCGCCATCGTGCGGTGCATCGGCGGCCCGCCGCGCTGCGGCTTCGCCCGCATCGCGATGCCCCGGCCATCCCACTCGCGTCTCTGCATCTCGCCCCCCCGCGCCCGTCTCCTCTAGGACATCGGCCACCCACCGCCTCCTCCGCACCCCCGGCCCCGGACACCGGGCACTCTCCTACTCGGCACTCGGTACTCGCCACTCGGTACTCGTCACTCGCCACTCGATCTTTCAGGTCCGTAACACGCGCATCTCTTCACTCCCGGCCACGTCCGGATGGGCCATCCGCTCCGTATGAGCGAGGTAGGTTGGCGGAACCTTTACCAGCCGAAGGAGGATTGGTTTGATACGAGCAGGCCAAAGACGGGTGACGGCGGGGGCCGTCGGAGCGCTTCTCGCGTTGGTGCTCGCTGGGGGTGCCGCACTCCTCTTCCAGGGGACCGTCCGCGCCGACGACACCGACGTTTCGATGGTCGACTTCGCATTTCAACCGGCGGACATCACCATCGGCGTCGGCGACTCGGTGACGTGGACGAACAACGGCGTCGCGCCGCACACCGCCACCGCCGACGACAACTCCTGGGATAGCGGGACCATCCACACGGGGGAGACGTTCACCAGGACGTTCGATTCGGCCGGCACCTTCACGTACCACTGTTCGATCCACCCCAACATGGTCGGGACCATCACGGTGCAGGAAGCGCCGAGCACCTCGACCAGCACCAGCACCGTGACGGCCACCGCGACGGCTTCGCCGACGACGGCGACCGCCACGCCCACCACGGCAACGGCCACGCCGACCACCGCCACCGCGACGCCGACGTCGCCCG
>JBLNCO010000182.1:0-4240 GCA_050260715.1 Hyphomicrobiales bacterium
GCCCAGGCCAGCACGTGCGGAACGGCCGCCCGAACGGGCGGCCGTTTCGTGCGGGAGACGCGGGGATGCGTTAGGCGGCGAGGGCGATGTCTTCGGGCGACCGGGTGGGCTCGGGCTCGGCGAGCGGTTCCGGCGCGATTGCCGTGCGGGCGCGGCCGGGGAGGAAGCGCGCAGCGGCGGCCATCGGTATCACCAGGAGCGCGGCGCTGAGCAGGAACCCGATGCCGATGGCATCGACGAAGCCAGCGTTGGCGGCCTCGAGCACCCGGCCGGCGACCTCGGGCGGGAGCGACCCGGCGAGCGTCGTGGCGACCCCAAGGCCCTCGCCCGCGCTGTGGATGACATCGGCGGGGACGTTGCCGGCAAGGCTCTGCTCGACGTTCGCACGGTAGGCGCCGCTCACGATGCTGCCGATGACGGCGATGCCGAGTGCGGCGCCGAGTTCGCGGCTCACGTCGTTCACGGCCGAGGCCACGCCCGCCTCGTCGCCGGGGACCGAGGACATGACCAGGTCGGTCAGCGGCACCAGGCCGATACCGCCCGCGAGGCCAAAGAAGCACATGGTCGCGACGATCTGGAGCGTGCTGGTGTCGGCGTCGACGAGCGAAAGGAGGCTCAGGCCGAAGGCGCAGGACATCATCGCGGCGACGACGAGGACCTTCGGGCCAACGCGCTTCACGAGCAGGCCGCTGAGCGGTGCGCCCACGCCCATGGCGATGGCCGAGGGGATGCCGAGCAGGCCAGCTTCGAAGGCCGTCCGGCCCTGGACGAACTGGTAGAACTGGGTGAGGAAGAAGAAGGTCACCGACACGCTGAAGAAGACGAGACCGATGATGACGACCGAGGCGGCGAACTGGCGCTGCTTGAAGAAGTGCAGCGGGAGCATCGGGTTGGCCGTCCGGGTTTCGATGAGGACGAAGGCGAGGCCCGCGATCCCGGCAAGGAGGAACGCGCCACCGACAACGGGGGCGGTCCAGCCAGCTTCGCCGGCCTTGATGATGCCGAACACGAGCGCCGTAAGGGCGGCGGTGCCGGAGATGGCGCCCGGGAGGTCGAGGCCGCGGGTGCGGGGGTCGCGGGACTCAGGGATGACGAGGCTGCCGGCAAGCGTGAGCGTGACGGCCGGGATGTGGAGCCAGAAGACGGTCTGCCAGTCGGTGGCGTCGACGACGTAGCCGCCGAGGGCCGGGCCGAAGCCCATCGCGAGCCCGGTCACGCCGGTCCAGATGCCGATGGCCTTCGCGCGCTCCCTGGGGGGGAAGACGTTGGTGATGATCGAGAGCGTGGCGGGCATGATGAGCGCGCCGCCGACACCCTGGATGGCGCGGCCGAGGATGAGCTGTTCGGAGCTGTTCGAAAGCGCCGCGACGGCAGCTCCGAGACCGAAGATGGCGAGGCCGGCATCGAACCAGCGGCGGCGGCCGAAGAGGTCGCCGATGGTGCCGCCCACCAGCAACAGGCCAGCGAGCATCAACACGTAGCTATCGACGATCCACTGGAGGTGCGACGTCGAAGCATCGAGGTCGCGCGCTATGGAGGGCAGGGCGGTGTTGACGATGGTGTTGTCGGCGAAGAGGGTGAAGGCGGCGAACGAAACGACGCCAAGGATCCACCAGCGCCGGGGGTGTCCGGCCTGGTCTGACGGCTGTGCGAAGGATTGGGGAGTCGCTGCTGCGGTTGCCATTGTCGGTACCTCCGTTGAGATGACCCAATGGTCCGTTTGGGGCCGCCGCGGCGAATCGCACGCAGGGGTGATTCGGAGGGTGATCCGCGGCGGCGGAGAAGGGTGAGCGATCACCGGGCTTTCCGCGCGGGGGGTGAGCGGGCGATACCTGGCGGCGAGACGGCAGTGTGGCGAGGCCGCCGGCGGGTCGCGGGTCGGGCTGTACCCTGGCTGGCGGAGCCTGGCCGGCGTAGGGACCGGACCGCGTTCGACAAACGAAAAGAGCGCCCTCCTTGCGGCGGGCGCTCTTCTGCGTTTGGGCGGAAGGCTGGTCAGGCGTCGCGCTTGCGCACCGCAATGGAGGCGGCGGCCAGTGCGATACCGAGCCACACCGTGATGGTCAGCGCCGCCACCGCCGGCTCCTGGTACTTCGGGTCGTCAACGATCGAACCGACGGTGAAACCGCGGATGGCCTGGCTCGGGAAGAAGCTGATGATGTGCTCCTGCCACCAGACGGGGAAGAGGCCACCCAGGAAGTCGGGCACGAACGACAGGGCGAGCACGCTCGAAATGCCGGCCACCGTGCTGCGCGTGATGAACCCGAGCGCAACGCCGAGCACCGGGAACACCGAGGCCAGGAGCCCCATGCCGATGACCATCCGCACCGCGTCCGGGTCGCCGAGGCTTGCGGCCGGCATGCCGTAGGAGGCGTAGATCGCCTGGGCCACCAGGAACATCACCGTCACGGCGATAAGCCCCGCCACCGCGGTGGCGCCAGCGACGATCATCGCCTTCGCGGCGAGAACCGACGTTCGGGCCGGTGTGGCCATGAAGGTGAGCCTGATCATCCCGCTCGTGTATTCGCCCGCGGCCACACTCACGCCGAGGACAGCGAACGCGATGGTGGCGATGAGCGTGGCGTCCATCGACCAGGTGATGGGGTTGAATTTAGCGTACATGTCGTGGTTCGGGTCCCACGTGCCGCCGATGGCCATGCTCATCGTCACCGTCATGCCGATGGCGAGGATGACGCCGAGACCGAGCGTTACCCAGGTGGAACGCACCGAGGCAAATTTCACCCATTCGGCGGCGAGAACGTTCCGGAAACCCAGGCGGCGCACGTCCTGGACGGCGGTGCGGCGGATGGTGGGTTCGGTTATCGAAGAAGGCAGGATTGTCACGTTAGTTCTCCATCGCGGCCAGGGACGGGTACTCCACGTCGTCCCGGGTGAGTTCCATGTAGGCGGCTTCGAGGCTGACCCGGCGGGGCGCCAGTTCGATGAGCGGGATGCTGTTTGCGGCGGCAAGTTCGCCGACCCGGTTGGCGTCGAGCTCGCTGACGGCCAGGGCGCCATCGGGCTCTCGTTCGACCCGCCCGCCGGCGGCTTCGAGGACGGCGGCGAGTTCGCCGGCGCGCGGCGATACCGCCCGGACGCTGTCGCCGCCATGCCTGCGGATGAATTCGGCCAGGCTCATGTCGGCGACGAGCCGCCCGCGTCCGATGACGATGATGTGGTCGGCGGTCTCTTCCATCTCGCTCATCAGGTGGCTCGAAAGGAAGACGGTGCGGCCTTCGGCGGCGAGCCGCCTGAGCAGCGTGCGAATCCAGCGGATGCCCTCGGGGTCGAGGCCGTTCACGGGCTCATCGAAGAGCAGCACGCCTGGGTCGCCGAGGAGCGCGGTGGCGATGCCGAGCCGCTGCGCCATGCCGAGCGAGAAGCCGCCTGCGCGCCGCGCGGCCACATCGGAGAGCCCGACGAGCTCGAGCACCTCATCGACGCGCGTCCGCGGGATGCCGCTGGCGGCCGCGACCCAGCGCAGGTGCTGGTAGGCGCTTCGGCCGCCCTGCATCGCCTTCGCGTCGATGAGCGCGCCGACGTGGTACATCGGAGCTTCGAGGTCGCGGTAGGCACGGCCGTTGATGGTCACGCTGCCCGAGGTTGGGTGGTCCAGCCCGAGCATCATGCGCATGGTGGTCGACTTCCCGGCGCCGTTCGGACCGAGAAACCCGGTGACGCGCCCTGGCTCGACCGTGAAGGAGAGCCGATCGACGGCCACTCTGTCACCGAACCGTTTGGTGAGTTCTCGTACTTCGATCATCTGGACGGTGTTCCTCCTTGTCGTCCGTCGTCGACAGGGAGCATCGCCCGGTGCGAAGTGCGGGCCATCGCCCGGAGGGGTGAAACAGGCGGGTGATTGGGAACCGGCGCAGGGGTTAGACGAGGCCCCGATCGCGGGCGGCGGCGATGGCCTGCGTGCGGCTGTGCACGCCGAGCTTGCCGTAGACGTTGCGGAGGTGCGTCTTCACGGTGTCGAGGGAGACGTAGAGCTCGCCAGCGATTTCGCGGTTCGAAAACCCGAGGACGAGCAGGCGAAGCACGTCCTGTTCGCGCTCGCTGAGCTCGTCGGGACCGGAAGCCCGGGGCGGAGCGGCCGCAGGCCCGGTCGCCTGGCCGCCGAGCAGGAGCAGCCGCGTGGCGTAAGCGGCGTGCGGACCGCCGGCCGCCTCCTGCCGGAGCAACGCCACGACCGGCTGGCCCTCATCGAGGAGGGTGCGGGCGTAGCCCTCGCGTTCGG
>JBLNCO010000183.1:0-15854 GCA_050260715.1 Hyphomicrobiales bacterium
AACGCGGCTTCTCGTTCGACCCGCTCCTGCTTACGCCGAAGGCGGCCGGGCGCTTCGCCTTCGAGATGTTCCCGCACGCCTTCCACGTCGCGTTCTTCGGCCTCGAACACATCCTGAAGTACAAGAAGGGCCGCCTCTGCGACCGCCGCGTTGCGCTCGACACCTACCGGCGGCACCTCGCCGGGGCCATCTCCCGGCTTCCGCTCGCGGCCATCCCGCCCACGCTCGACGACGCGCTCTCAGCGCCCCTCGACACCCTGCCCGGCGCCGCCCTCAAACGTCTCGAAGACCGGCTCGACGGCCTCACCTGCGCCATCGCCGCCTTCGAAGCGTGGCGTCACGGCATCTTCCAGAACGACGTCTTCGGTACCCCACATTCCGCAGGCCACATCGTTATCCCCGGCGCCTCCCGGATTCCCGGCCGGCCACGCTAGCTGCGCGGCCTACATGCGGTCCGGCGCCGTCATCCCCATCAGCCCCAGCACTCGCGCCAGGGCGATCTTCGCCGCCAGCACCAGCCGCAGCCGCGCCCGCGAAAGCGCCTCGTCGTCCGTGATCACCTTCAGCGACGAGTCGTTCTGCTGCTTGAACGCGTCGTTGAAGGTGTGGAATGAGGTCGCCAGCGACATCGCATAGTGGGGCAGGTGCTGCGGCTCGTAGCTCGTGGCCACCTGCTCGATCACTTCGGCCAGCCGCATCATCTCGCGCACCAGCCCCAGCTCATGCGGCGCCGTCAGCAGCGCGACGTCCCCGCCCTCCGGGGTCAGCCCCTGCTCCGCCGCGCGCTGCAGGATACCCGCCAGCCGCGCATGCGCGTACTGCACATAAAACACCGGGTTCTCGCTCGACTGCTTCTTCGCGAGGTCCAGGTCGAACTCCATCTGTGCGCCCGGCGACCGCAGCAGGAAGAAGAACCGCGCCGCGTCCGCGCCCACTTCTTCGACCAGTTCGTCGAGCGTGATGATCTCGCCGCCGCGCTTCGAAAGCCGCACCACTTCGCCGCCGCGCTTCAGCACGACCAGCTGGTACAGCAGCACCTCGAGCCCGTCGGAGCTCCCCGCAACGGCACGTGTGGCCGTCTTCAGCCGCGAAACGTGCCCATGGTGGTCGGCGCCCCAGACGTCGATCACGAGGTCGAAGCCGCGCTTCACGAACTTGTCGTAGTGGTACGCGATGTCGCTTGCGTAGTACGTCGGCCGCCCGTCCGACCGCACGACCACGTTGTCCTTGTCTTCCCCGAGCTCGCTCGACGTGAACCAGAGCGCGCCTTCCCGCTCGACGAGCTGGCCGTGCTCCCGAAGAATCGCCATCGCCTGCTCGTAGGTGCCCTCCGGCTCGTACAGCGACCGCTCGCTGAACCACCGGTCGTACTGCACGCCGAAGTTCAGCATCGACTGCCGGATCTGCGCGACCATCAGCTCGATGCCGAGCGTGTTCAGCTCTTCTGGTGTGGGCTCGCCCGGCGGCCGCAGGAACCCGTCGCCCTTCTGCTCCTTGATCTGCCGCGCGAGCTCAATCATGTACTCGCCCGGGTACCCCTCCGCCGGGATCTCCACTTCGCGCCCGAAGAGCTGCTGGTACCGCGCGTACAGGGTGTCCGCGAAGGTGTCGGTCTGTGTGCCCGCGTCGTTGACGTAGTACTCGCGTTCGACCTCGTAGCCCGCCGCGTCCAGGACGGCGGCCAGGGTGTCGCCGATGGCCGCGCCGCGGCCGTTCCCCACGTGGATCGGGCCGGTCGGGTTCGCCGAAACGAACTCGACCTGCGCTTTCTTCCCCGCGCCGAGTTCGAGGTTCGCGTACTCAGCCCCGAGCGCAATCACCGCTTCGACCTGCGCCTGCAGGAACGCCGGCGAAAGCCGGAAGTTGATGAACCCCGGCGGCGCAACCTCGGCCGGCTCGACCACGTCGTCGGCGGGCAGGTGCGCCACGATTGCCTTTGCGATCTCCAGCGGCGGCTTCATCGCCGAGCGCGCCAGCCGCAACGGCAACGTGCTCGCGAAGTCGCCCTTCGAAAGGTCCTTCGGCCGTTCGATCGCCGCGTCCGGGATGGCCACATCGGGCAGCGCGCCCGACGCCACCGCCGCACGCACGGCCTCGCGCACCAGCCCTTCGAGGTGCTGCCGGATGTTGCGTGCGTCGACCGTTTGAGTTGCCAAGGGGACTACCTTCTGTGCGTCTTCGAAGCACCCACTGTATCCCGTCGCGCCCACCCACGCACGAAGCAACCCGCCTCAAATCGCCAATCGCCTCCCTCTCGGCTTCGCTCACCCACGCAGGCCGCAACGCGCCCCGAATCGACAATCGACAATCGCCAATCGACAATTGTCTCAATGCCCCCCAACCTCGCCGTCGACCTCGCGCCCGGCCACAAAACGGGCCTGCTCCTTCGCAACCCCGTGATGACCGCCTCGGGCACATCCTCGTGGGGGCTCGAATTCGCGCGCCACTTCGATATCAACCGCCTGGGCGCGTTCGTGTCGAAGGGCGTCACGCCCCACCCGCGCTCCGGCAATCCGCAGCCGCGAGTCGCGGAGGCCCCGGCCGGCATGCTGAACTCGATCGGCCTCCAGAACATCGGCATCGACAAGGTCATCGACGAGATGGCGCCCCTCTGGGCGAAGTGGGACGTGCCGGTCATCGTCAACATCGCCGGCGACACCATCGACGAGTTCGGCGAGATGGCCGCCGCCCTCGATGGCATCCCCGGGGTCGCCGCCATCGAACTGAACATCAGTTGCCCGAACGTCGACGTCGGTGGCATCGAAATCGGCCAGGACCCCGAGGCTTCCGCGCGCGCCACGCGTGCCGCCGTCCGCGCCACCGACCTCCCGGTCATCGTCAAGATCACCCCGAACGTCACGGACCCCGTGGCGCTCGCCCTCGCCTGCGAGGCCGAAGGCGCGGCGGCCTTCTGTGCCATCAACACGGTCCTGGGCCTTGCCATCGACCGGCAGCGCCGCCGCCCCGTGCTCCCGCGGGCCCGCGGCGGCCTCAGCGGGCCCGCCATCAAGCCCATCGCGCTCCGCATCGTCTACGACCT
This sequence comes from Hyphomicrobiales bacterium, assembly GCA_050260715.1. Lineage (GTDB taxonomy): Bacteria > Chloroflexota > Dehalococcoidia > Tepidiformales > Tepidiformaceae > JALOAP01. Next base: position 3,041 of record JBLNCO010000183.1, read on the forward strand.
CGCGAAGGCGGTGAGCGTGCCCATCATCGGCTGCGGCGGCGTGACCACCGGCGACGACGCCGTCGACTTCCTGATGGCCGGCGCCAGCGCGGTCCAGGTCGGCACCGCCACCTTCGCCAACCCCCGCGCCCCCCTCGAAGTGCTCGAAGGCCTCGAAGCCTGGCTCGCCCACGAAGGCGTCACCGATGTTCGCGAGATCATCGGCGCCGCACAGCCCCAGCGAGTGCTCAGCCCGTAGCGTTCTGCACCCCGGTCCACAACCGCGCCGCTTCACTGAGCGCTAAGCAAGAGGCACCGTATACTCGACCCCACGGGGTGTAGCTCAGCCTGGTTAGAGCGCGCGCTTTGGGAGCGCGAGGCCCGCAGTTCGAATCTGCGCACCCCGACCACCTTTCCCCCCTGCACCGGGCACTCGGTACTCGGTACCCGGTACTCGGTACTCGGTACTCGGTACTCGGTACTCGGTACTCGCCACCCGGTACTCCCGGGTTGTTTTGCGCCCCATCGTGCCCTGTCCTACCATGACCTCCTGACCCCATGTGCACCCCCGGGCCTTTCCATGAGTGACGAATTCGGCGTCGACCTCGATGAAGTGCGAAAGGTCATCGATTCGGCCGATGTCCTCGTCGTCCGGTTCCACCTCATCTCCGACCGCCTGCTCGTCGATTTCCGTGCGAAGCCCGGTATCGGCCCGTTCATCGGCGTCGTCCCGCGCGCTGAATCCGTCGAAGACCGCTTCCGCTCGATTCGAAAGCTGCGCCCCGAATTCCCCTTCCCCGAAAAGGTGCTTTCGTTCTCGTGGCCCCGCTCCGCGCCTGTGATGCTCGCGACGGGCATCTGGCAGCACCTCGTCGACCGCCTGACCGGCATCGGCGGCTACGAGGCCACCGAGCTCTGCGGGCACGCCATGGAGGAGCTCATGCGCCAGGAACACCGCGAAGTCATCGGCGCCATCCGCGGAGCCGCCCACTATCAGACCCTCTGGGAACGGCAGCGCGCATGAACGTCATCGACCTCCGCAGCGACACCGTCAGCAAGCCCTCCCCCGAAATGCGCGAGGCCATGGCCGCCGCCGAAGTCGGCGACGACGTCTTCGGCGACGACCCGACGGTGAATCGCCTCGAAGCTGCCGCGGCCGCCCTCGCCGGCAAGGAAGCCGCCGTCTACGTCGCCAGCGGCACCATGGCCAATCTCGTGGCCCTCCTCTCGAACACCCAGCCCGGCGACGAAATCCTGCTCGGCAGCGAAAGCCACATCTTCAACTACGAGGTCGCGGGAAGCGCCCGCATCGCCGGGGTGCAGGCCCACCCGCTGACCAACCGCGCCGATGGCACGCTCGACCCCGCCGAAGTCGAGGCGGCCATCCGCCCGCCGAACATCCACGCGCCGCGCACGGCGCTCCTTTGCCTCGAAAACACGCACAACCGCTGCGGCGGTGCGGCCCTTCCGCTGCGCGCCATGGACGAGCTCACCGGCGTCGCCCGCGCGAACGGCCTCCGCGTCCACCTCGATGGTGCGCGCATCTTCAACGCGCAGGCCGCCCTTGAAGTGCCGGCCGCCCGCATCGCGCGCGACTGCGACACCGTGTCGTTCTGCCTGTCGAAGGGCCTCGGCTGCCCCGTCGGCTCGCTCCTCTGCGGCGATGCCGAAACCATCCAGAAGGCTCGCCGCTTCCGCAAGATGCTGGGTGGCGGCATGCGCCAGGCGGGCATCCTCGCGGCCGCAGGGCTCTACGCTTTCGAACATAACATCGACCGGCTTGGCGACGACCACGAAAATGCTCGCCGCCTCGCCGATGGTCTCCGGCAGTTCGCTGCCTTCGCGCCGAACCACCCGCAGACCAACGTCATCGCCGTCGACATCCGAGAAGGGACACTCCAGGGTTGGTTGGACGCTTTCGCATCAGCGGGAGTGCTCGCCGTGCCGTTCGGCCCGTCGCGCTTCCGCATGGTTACGCACATCAATATCAGCAAGGCGGACGTGGAAGAGGCGCTCGAACGGATCGGGCGGCTCGTGGCCAGCGTCCCGGCATGACCCCCCGCCTCCGCACGCTCGCGCTCGTGCTGGTCGCTGCCCTGGGCCTCGGCGCCGCCGTTGCCTGCTCCAGCGACGACAGCCTCGACCCCACGGCGCCGATCGTCGAATCCATCCCTTGGACCGGCAAGGAGACCTACACCTACCAGCTCAGCACACGCGGCGAAGACGATGCCGGAACCTGCCAGCTAATAACGGAACCAGATATTGAACCGGGCCACACGAAGCTCAGCCGCCTCTGCGCGAACGATCCGTACCGCGACGACGGCAACGTTATTGTCGATTCCGGCACCCTTCGGCCCGTTCGCTCCGAGCGCGTCTTCGTCGACGGCAAGAAGGACCGCACCACCACCTACACGACCACGTACCAGGGCTCGGAGGTGGTGTTCGAGGCTAACGTAAACGGCAAAATGAGCGACACGACCCGCGAACTGCCCGAGCCGACCGACGACGCGCCCGATCCCGCCTGGTACGACGACGAGTCCCTGCTCTGGCTCGCGCGGAGCCTTCCCCTGCGCGCCGGCTTCAAAGGCACCTACGCCCACGTCATTAACGCAGGCCAGCCGCGCGTGCTCGATGTCGACGTAAAAGTGGATGGCACGGAGAAAGTGAAGGTGGGCGAACAGGAGTTCGAGGCCTGGAAGGTCGAATTCCGCCGCGAAGGTACCCGTTACCTCGTCTGGGTCGAGCCCGCCGAGCCGCATCGCGTGCTTCGCGCGCAGATCGAGGACGTCGCCTACGAGCTCCGGCCGGAATCGCTCGCCAGCCCCTGACACTCCGCGGGTCCACCACCCGGCGGCCCGACTGGCGCCGTACAGCTTCCGGGCGGCGGACGGTGATCGACAAATGCACCCTGTCCTCAGCACTAAACGGACATATTGTGGCGCTACACACGAAGTTCACATCCTTATGTCCGAGCAAGCCTGTTTTTGCTTGACACCGCCTCGCTCCCTCCCGAAGATGCTGCAACCTCCTTCCTCCAGCCGGAGCTCCAGGCGCACGATGTCATTTGTTTTCGTCATCAGCCGTGAACCCCGCATGCGGGCTGCGGTGACCGACTACTTGCGGGAACGCGGATACGACACCAGCACCGGCAGCAGCTACGACGAGGCGATGGAGAAGCTCTCGGAGTACCGCCCGGACGCCCTCGTCTGCGACGTCCAGGGCCTGCCTCGCGGCGAAGACGGCGCCACCTTCACCAACTTCAACCAGTGGATGGCCGCGACCTACGCGGTCCAGCCCCCGGTGGTCATCTACCTGCTCCATAAGGGCGCGCGCCGCCCGCACTTCAAGGTCGAAGGCGTCGTCATCAAGAAGCCGTTCCCCATCGAGGCCCTCGGCGAGGCGCTCCGCGAACGGCTCGGTTACCCCCGCCGCGACGGCTCCGGTCCCGGCATCGACCTCGACCTCACGACCAACACGCTCCGCAGCGTGAACGGCGAGGTCCACCTCACGAACATCGAGGCCACGCTCCTCGCCTACCTCATCGAGCACGAGGGCGAAATCCTGCACCCGCACAACCTCCTCGTCGATGTCTGGCAGTACCGCGACTCCGCCGGCGCCAGCACGCTGGTGCGGGCGCACGTCAGCAACCTCCGGAAGAAGCTCCGCGAGGTCCACGGCACTGCCGAACAGATCCAGACCATCCGCGGCAAGGGCTACCGCTTCACCGCCTGACGGCGTCCACGGCACGAGTCGCGGCCCATGCGGCCGCTGCCCCGGGCACCGTACGCCCCTCCCGGACGATGACGTCCCCCACACAGGGTCGCGGCCCACTGCGGCCGCTGCCGCGGGCACCGTACGCCCCTCCCGGACAATGACGTCCCTCACACAGGAGTCGCGGCCCACTGCGGCCGCTGCCCCGGGCACCGTACGCCCCTCCCGGACGACTGACGTCCCTCACACAGGAGTCGCGCCCCACTGCGGCCGCTGCCCCGGGCACCGCACGCCCCTCCCGGACGACTGACGTCCCGAGCAGGAGTCGCGGCCCAATGCGGCCGCTGCCCCGGGCACCCCGCACCCCTCCCGGACGACTGACGTCCCCCACACAGGAGCCGCCGCCCACTGCGGCCGCTGCCCCGGGCACCGCATGCCCCTCCCGGGCGACTGACGAGGGCGGCCCGCAGGGTAACCGCAGCGACAGCGGAGGTTAGCCCGGCACCGGCGCCAGGGGGCCCGCGGGGCGTTGGATCCACACCATCCGCCGCGCGGATCGCCACCGGCGCCCCCGCTTTGGTTGATCATTCCCTCTACCGTCGCGTTTGGTACCATGGATCCCCGCGCAGGGGTGTAGCTCAGTTGGTAGAGCATCGGCCTCCAAATCCGAGTGTCGCGGGTTCGAGTCCTGCCACCCCTGCCAGCTCAAACGTCACGGATCTACGGGCCAGCGCCCGTCCCTCGGTGAACTTGCCGCTACCGGCAACACCTCCGTACGATTGAGCGTGCTCGCCCAGGTGGTGGAATGGCAGACACGCTGTCTTGAGGGGGCAGTGCCGAAAGGCGTGTGAGTTCAAATCTCACCCTGGGCACCATTCGTTTTTCGGACGGCGCCGTGGCCAAGTGGTAAGGCAGAGGTCTGCAAAACCTTCACCACCGGTTCGAGTCCGGTCGGCGCCTCCACCTCCTTCCCGGCCAACCAGAAGGGACCCCACGGGTCCCTTGTTTGTGCCTGGCACGCCTCGCGCACTGAACCCCGGCCCGCAGCGCTCGCCGCTCGCTACCGGTCCTTCAACAACTCCAGGATGTTGCCCCGCACGATGACCAGCGGCCCCAGTGGGATGAGCGCCAGTGCTACCAGCGCCGCCGACCCCGACGTCCGCGCCGCAACCAGCGCCTGATCGAAGGTCAGCGGCCGGTCGAGCGCCACGCACACCGCGAGCGCGTAGACCACCGCCGCCACTTCCGCCGCCGCCACCAGCACCCAGCCTTCGGCCGCCTGCATGAATGCGACCATTGTCCGGGGCGTGCCCAGCGCCAGGTAGAGCCCCAGTTCGCCACGCCGGAACCACGTCATCAGCCAGAACAGCGCCCCGAGCAGGGCGCCGGCCGCGATCCAGCCGGTCTTCTGCGGCCGGCTTGCGAACTCTGCCAGCGGGTTGCGCGTGAACTGGTCGGCGCGCAGGTACGGCCGGACTGCCGGCCCCACGCCGTCGTCCGCGAATCGCGCCGCGAGCGCTCCCTGGCCCGCCGCGAAGCTCCCGGGTTCGAATTCGACCCAGCATTGCTGCGCGTCGCCGCTCGGCGCCTGCACGTCCAGGAACCAGCGCGCCGCCTGCGGGTTGCGCTGCTCGACGGGCAGCACGGCGGCCATCCGCACCGGCTCGCCGCCCGCCACCGCGGTGTACGAGCCCTCGCGCAGCCCGAGCTCCTTCGCGAGCGACGGGCCGGCCGCGAAGCCGTTCGCCAGCGCCTCCGGCGGCACCCGCGTCCCGGGCGCCCACACCCGCACAGGCCCTCGCTGACCGGCACGCTAGAAAACAGCGACCCCGGCGCCTGCGCGAACGTCACGAGGCTGTTCGGCCACACGGCGCCCGCGGCCACCACGTACGGCTCTTCGTTCAGCGCCTCGCACGCCCCCGCGTCGACCTTCCTGCCCGACGACGTATCGGCCACAACCACATACCCGCCCGATTCCCGGTACTCCTGTGCGAAGCTGAGCGCATCGTCGCTGTCGCGCAGTTCGAGCCCGGCCAGCGCACCGAGCAGCGCCCCCGCGAGCACGAGCGTCACCACCGACCGCAACGCCGCGCTCCGCAGGTTCTGCCACGATTCGGCCAGCAGCGACCGCACCTGCCAGTTCACGCGGGCGCTCCCAGCGGTTGCAGCCGCCCGTCGATGATGGTCAACGTCCGGTCGCAGCGGGCCGCGACCATCGGGTGGTGCGTGACGATGACCAGCGCCGTTTCCGGCGCCCGCCCGCCGACGAGCGCTCCGAGCACCTCCTCGGTTGTCGACCGGTCGAGCTGCCCGGTCGGCTCATCGGCCAGCAGGAACTTGGGCCGTGCCGCCAGCGCTCGCGCGATACACAGCCGCTGCAATTCGCCGCCTGAAAGCGTATTCGCCGGCCGCTCGGCCATCGCCGCGAGCCCGACCGTGCGCAACGCCGCCCGCGCCCGCTCGTCCACCGGCGTGGCAACGCTCGTCACCGTCGCCCCCACTGGAGCCGAACTCGAGCCCGCCGGCCCCTGACCACTCTCGCCACCAACGGTCGGCGCCGGCCCGGCGACATGGCTGCCGTCGCCACCGCCACACGCCGCGGCCACCAGCGCAAGCAGCGCCGCCCCCAGTCCACCCATAGAAGCTGGGCCGTTGCCGAAGTAGCGCCTCACTCTAAACCGGCTGAGGCGGGCTCTCGCTGTTCTCGCGACGGCCAGAAGCGGCCCTGTCACGGAACCTCTCCTGATGGCAGCCCGAACTTAAGGGCAGCTGCGCGTGAGCGATGCTCATCCCGCTACTGACCACGATGAAGGGCGTCCAGTCGCTGGCAGATGGATGCGTCGGGACGTCGACTCCTCGCTCGCGCGTGCACGATCCTAACCAGTCTCTAGCCTGTTGCCGTTCTTGTTCGCTCATTGGCGTCTGCATCGCCCATTGCTGTTGAACGCTGTCAAAATACGCGACGCGGCAGTCCTCCAGCGCATTCAAGCTAAGCTGATCTAATCCGGGCCCGTTGGCACCAGGCAGAACCATACGGAAATCGTAGTTCTGCCTCGCCGCCAACACCGGTTCGGACTCAAAGGACCATCCCGCCTGTTTCGCGCAGTCCGCAAACGCGAGAAAGGCCTGCTCATATTCTGCAAACGTCAGGCCGTTCGCCAACAGCGATTCTTGGAACCCAACGTTCTGCTCCGGAGAAGCGCTGGCGCGATTCTCGGGAACGTCGGTCGCAACGCTAGCGCCCGAGCGGCAGGACGACGCTCCGACGACAGCCAATATTGCCAGAACGACCAACGTTCCCTCTCGCATATCCCGCTCTCAGAAGGAGCTGTGGCCGACCAGACTGCAGATCGTCCGAACGTCGTTGCACAACTGGTGGCTGGCTATGCCGTTGGCAGCATCCCAGATTTCTGCGTGCCGATCGTAAGCAGACCAGCCACCGGGACACGTGTGAAGGGTCGACCCGACATAGTACGCGCAACTAAGGTATTTCGAAGGACACGGGTCGCTCGTCGTGTAGGCGGTGAAGTACGGAGAACCGAAGATCCCCCGGGCCCGCTGCCGCAGAGGGACGAGACCGTCACTTCGTTGGCCCGGGCGGTCGGGACAGAGAACGCGAAAGGAGCCGCAGCCGCGACTCCCACTCCAATGGCCTGACCGGCCTTTCGTGCGAACGCGAACATAGTTATCTCCTTTGCCTTTCGGATTCCTTGCGTTCGCGAATACTCTGCCTCAATGGTGAGATGGCATTCATCGTCTCCAGAGATGAACCTTCTCCTCTGTCTAGATGACTTTCCTCATCCCGGCAACCAGTCATGCGGTGGGCTCCCGGAGCTTCCGCATATCGATGCCGCCTCGCTCAGCGACGAATCGCCGGTAACGCAGGTCATGTTCGTCCCACCAGGCGAGCAGCTCAGGGATCGAGTGGCGATCGGTCAGGTCGTAGAGAACATGGATGTGGGTCCGGACCGTGCTGAGTTCAACCTCAAGCCGTCGGGCCACTCTTTCAGCCCGCCGCTCGACGCGCAGCGCCGCCAACACCCGCACGTGCCGCCACGTCAGTCGCTCGTACACCGCACACCGTCCCGCTCGCATCGCCTATCCGCCTCCGGCGACGCCCCCTCAAGGGCTCGGCGCAGCATAACACATCGCCGTATCCGCACCCGGCCACGGAGACTACCGGGCCAGCGCCACCCCGGCACTCGCCGGCCGCGCGGCACTCACTCCACCGATCCCGGGACCGCGACCTCTCCGCGCTCCCACGCCTCCGCCTCGGCCACTGCCGCCATGATCGCCCGCGCGAGGTTCCGCGCCCCTTCCAGGCTCAACTCCGCCGCCACCCGCGCTCCCAAACCGCCCTCGTCGTCCACCAGGTCGATATTCACCGCGTGCTCCAGCCGCGCGTGGTACGGGTGGTCGTACGACACGTGCGCCCGGTTCACCGAGAACCACCCCTCAGCCCCCTTGCCGCTCCCCGAAATCTCGGCATGCACCACGATGTTCGTGCACATCGCACACCTCCATTCGAAACACGTGCTCGCCCGGCCAATCGCCAAATCGACAATCGTCAATCGTCAATCGTCAATTGCCCAGCGTCCGTTCGAAGAACGCGAACAGCTTCTTCCACCCGTCGACCGCCGCCTCCGCCCGGTACGCCCCCGGCCGGTCGTGATAGAAGAACCCGTGGCCCGCGCCCGGGTACATGTGGAACTCGTACTCCTTGCCCAGCCGTTTGAGCTCCTGTTCGTGCACCGCCACCTGCTCCGGCGTCGGCGCCCGGTCTTCCTCCCCGAACAGCCCCAACAGCGGCGCCTTCAGCCGTTCCGTGTAATCCAGCGGCGAAACCGGCCGCTTCTCGGTCAGGTCGCCCGGCTGCATCACCACGCCCCCGCCCCAGAGGTCGGCCACTGCATCGAAGCCATCGACCTGGCACCCCGCGAGGTACGCGTGCCGGCCGCCCGAGCACGTGCCCATCACCCCCACCTTCCCGTTCGACTGCGGCAGCGAACGCAGGAAGTCCATCGCCCCCCGTGCATCCTCCACCACCTGCGCGTCCGGGATGCCACCGTTCGCCCGCACCTTCGCCGCCACATCGTCGGGCGAACCGTGCCCGTCGCGGCAGTACAGGTCCGGCGCCAGCGCCAGGTAGCCGTGGTAGGCGAACTTTCGCGTCGCCTCCTTGTACCACTCGTCCCAGCCCGGCATGTGGTGCAACAACACCACCGACGGGAACGGCCCCGGTCCCACCGGCCGCGCGAAATACGCGTGGATGCGGTCCCCGTTCGCCCCCGCGATCGTCGTGGTCTCCGCGATCATCCCCTCGTAGCTGTCCGTCTGCGTCACTGGCACGCCTCCTGTCGTTCACCGGTCTCGAACGGCCGAAAGCCTACCACACCACCACCCCCGCCACTCGCGTCACCGGTCCAGGAGTCGCGGCCCACCGCCGGACCATTGACGACTGACGGTTGTCGATTGGCGATTCCGTGGGGACATCGGGAGCGGGACAACGCGCGAGGGAGTGGGCACGCCTGACGCCGTGCGCTCCCTGACGGTCGCGGCTCTGACCTCGCACCGGGCACCGGGCACTGAGCACCGGGCACTGAGCACTGGGCACCGCGCACCGGGCACCGGGCACTTCGACCCCTCAGGAGATCCGCTCGTACACCATCATCCCCGCCCGGATCCCCGCCCCGATCGCCGCCAGCTGCAGTACAAACCAGTACCACCGCGCACCCCGGCTCATGCCTCCTCCTCCATGAGCCGTTCCTTCGCTCGCGCGAACTCCTCCTCGCTCAGCATTCCGCTGCGGCGCAGCGCGGCCAGCCGTTCGAGGTCCGCGACCAGGCCGCCGCCATCATCACCATCAATGCTCGCGACGCTCGTACCTTCGTTCCATCCACTCTCCGGTCGCGGGTTCCAGAGCACCGTCGCAACCTCCAGCGGCGGAGGCGGCGGCGAGAACCGCAGCCCGCCGCCCGAGCCGGGCGCCGGCGGGTCGCCCGGCCCGAGGAACGGCAGGCTCCCGCGCAAGTACGGCCCGAAAAACAGCACCAGCGGCCCGCCACCCATCAGCACGAACACCACCCCGCAGACCAGCCACCCCCACTCGAGGCCGCCGTCCGGCCCCGGCGAATTGAGCCCGAATTCGAGGAAGTTCCACCCCAGCGAGAGGAACAGCGCCGGCCACGCCAGCGCCAGGAACCCCGGCACCCCGTAACGCCGCGTCATCCATACATACAGCCCGACCGCGATCAGCCCGCCCCAGATCCCCCCGAACACCGCCACCGGCGCCCCGTCCGGGCACGACTGCACCGGCTGGTACGGCCCACCCGACGCACACGAACCGCCCACTTCCATCACGCTGCGCGTCCCGAGGAAGAGCAGCGTCAGCCCGCACACGGCCGCCGCCAGCGTGACGAACACCGCAGCCGACGCGGCCAGCCACGTCCAGGGCGAATCAGGGCGGCCGCCGCGCATCATTCGGCGGATACTACTGCCTCTCCGAGTAACCCGCGAATGAGCAGTTCCCCCGAACGTTTGACGTGACCCAGGCGTGGTGCACGAGGGTGGCGCGTGCCGGCGTAGAATCCCGGACTATGCCCGCCCTCTCCGGTATTCGCGTCCTCGAAGCCGCCTCCGGCGTCGGACCCGCCTACTGCGGCCGCCTCCTCGCCGGTCTCGGCGCCGATGTGGCGAAGGCCGAACCGCCCGGCGGCGACCCGCTTCGCCGCGAGGGCCCCTTCCCCGGCGATACGCCCGATCCGGAGCGCTCTGGGCTCCACCTCCACCTCAACGCCGGCAAGCGCAGCATCATCTCCGCTTCCGACGCCGACCTCGACGCCCTGCTTCCCGCGGCCGATGTCCTCATCCTCTCGCACCGCCCGTCCGAGCTCGCCAGAACACCATTCGACCCCGCGGCGCTCCGCGAGCGCTATCCCGCCCTGGTTGTGGTGAACATCAGCTGGTTCGGCCTCACCGGCCCCTACGCCGAATACCTCGGCTCCGAGCTCATCGCCTACGCTGCCGGCGGCTACGCCAGCCTCACCGGTTCCCCGGACCGCGAGCCGCTGAAGGCTTACGGTTCGCTCATCGAATACCAGTCAGGCGTCCATGCGGCGATGGGCGCGCTCGCCGCCCTCCACGAACGCCGCCACTCCGGCCGAGGACAGCTCGTCGACGTCTCCGCCATGGAAGCCGCGACGTTCCTCATTGGCGGCGTCGAACAGAACGCCTACTTCTACGGAGTCAATGCCCGCCGCAACGGCACCCGCCTGCTCGGCTTCCCGCCCCACCACTCCTACCCCTCGACCATCCGCCCCTGCGCCGACGGTTTCGTCCATGCCCATTCGAACAACCGCTTCCTCGACCTGCTCGCCTCGCTCATCCCGCACCCGCGCCTGCTCGAACCCGACCTCCTCGAGACGATGCTCGGGCACGCCGACGAAATCGACGCGATCATGGACCCCTGGCTCGCCACCCGGACGCGGCGCGACATCGTGAAACAGGCCCAGGAGCTCCGGCTGCCCTTCACCGAAGTCCTCCAACCGGGCGAGGTCATGGCCGACGAGCACAACCGCGAGCGGGGCAGTTTCGTCACCATCGACCACCCCGGCGCCGGTCCCGTTTTGCAGCCCGGCGGTCCCGTCCGCATGAGCGCCACGCCCTGGGCGAACCGCCCCGCGCCCATGATCGGCCAGCACACAGCCGAGGTTCGCGCCGGCTGGTCGAAGAGCGAACCGCGGCCCGCCGCGGCCACCGGCGGGCGCCGCAAGCCGCTCGCCGGCGTCCGCGTCATCGACTTCACGAACGCCGTCGCCGGGCCCATCGCCTCGTTCCTCCTCGGCGACCTCGGCGCGGAGGTCATCAAGGTCGAGTCGCCCTCGTCGCGCCCGCTGCACGCCGCCGGTACCGCGCCTCTGCTCGAAGGCGCCGATCGCGCCGGCTACGACCGCATCATGCTGTTCAACCAGCTCAATCGCGGGAAGCGGAGCCTCGTCCTCGATGCTGCCAGGCCTGAGGGCCGCGAGCTCTTCCTCGCCCTCGTCGCAAATTCCGATATCGTCGTCCAGAACTTCTCCCCGCGCGTCATGCCGAACCTTGGCCTCGACTACGAATCCCTGCGCAAGGTGAACCCGGGCATCATCCTCGTCTCCATGCCCGCCTTCGGGCTCGACGGCCCCTACCGCGACCGTATCTCCTACGGGCCCGGCGTCGATGCCATGAGCGGCCTTTCGCACCTCACCGGCTACGAAGACGGCCCGCCGATGAAGCCCGGCAACTTCTTCTGCGACCAGAACGCCGGGCTGCACGCCGCCTTCGCCGCGATGGCCGCGCTCTGGCACCGCCGTGAAACGGGCGAAGGCCAGCACGTTGAACTTGCCATGATCGAAGGCGAATTCCAGATCCTCGCCGACGCCTACATCGACTTCGCCATGAACGGCCGCGAACGCCGGCGCCAGGGCAACGACCACCCCTGGATGGCGCCCCATGGCATGTTCCCCTGCCGCGGCGACGATGCCTGGGTCGCCATCGCGGTCGAAACCGATGCCCAGTTCGCCGCCCTCGCCCAGGCGATCGGCCGGCCGGAGCTCGCCGCGGACCCGCGGTTCGCCACCCGGCCCGCCCGCCACGCAAACCGCCGCCTGCTCGACGACCCCATCGCGCAATGGACTCGCCAGCGCACCCACTACGAGGCCCAGTCCGCGCTCCAGGCGGCCGGTGTTCCCGCCGCCGCCGCCCTCGATGTCCTCGAACTCCTCTCCGACCCGCACGTTCGCGCCCGCGACGGGATCGAGTTCGTCGAGACGCCAGGCGTCGGTCCCGCACCATGCCTGCGCATGGCCCTCCGCCTGAGCGACACCCCCACCCCGGCCGCCGGCCCCGCGCCCTGCTTCGCCGACGCGAACGACTACGTCCTCGGCGAGCTTCTCGGACTCTCGGCCGCCCGCATCGCCGAGCTGGAGGAGGCCGGTGTCACCGCTCGCGTTCCGCAGCCCGCCCGCTGACCATATAAAAGGATGCGAACTCCATGAAGGTGCTCGACCAAACCGACGGCCCGGTCCGAACCATCACCCTCAACCGCCCCGAGAAGCGCAACGCCCTCGACGGCGAGATGCTCGACGCC
>JBLNCO010000184.1:0-3558 GCA_050260715.1 Hyphomicrobiales bacterium
GCGGCCCTCGCGCCCGAAGGCGACACGTACACCGCCACCGGCACCTTCGACGCTTCGATGCGCTGCACGATCTCCCGCATCGAATCGCTCAGGCCGCCGGGCGTGTCCAGCTCGATGACCACCAGTTTCGCGTCGTTGTCCTCCGCCCGGTCGAGCCCGCGGTCGATGTAGCGCTCCATGATCGGCCCGACCTCGCCGGCGGGGTGCAGCACGTGCACCGCGCCCGGCTCCGTCCGTTCCGAGCACCCGGCGAGCGCCAGCACGCCCGCGCTCACCATTACCAGCGCGAAGAGCAGCCGTACCCGGCGCAACGCAAACGCGAATCGGCTCATGTCGTACCCATGATACGTTGCGGCGGGGCGCTCCCGGATTCCGCGCCACGATCCCGGAGTTCAGCCTCCTTTAGCCTTGCCCGCGCGGTGCTATCGTTGCCGTCATGACGTTCGAGGAGATGTGCGAGCTCGCGGTCAGCCGGAAGCAGGAAATGCCCGCCGGTTCCTCCACCGCCGAGCTCTTCCGCGGCGGCCCGCACGCCATCGGCAAGAAGCTGGTCGAAGAGGCCGCTGAGAGCTGGATGGCCGCGCGCTACGAGAGCAAGGACGAACTCGCCCAGGAGCTCGCCCAGGTCCTCTATTACGTGGCCTGCATGATGGCGGAAAAGGACATCTCCCTCGAAGATGTCTACAGAACTCTATGATCAAGGTCGCCCTACCCAACAAAGGCATCCTCTTCGAGCCGACCATCGACCTGCTCTCGTCCTGCGGCTACCGCGTGGGCCGGACAGCCAGCGTGCTCTCCCTCCTCGACCCCGAAAACGATGTCGAGTTCTACTTCCTTCGCCCGGGCGACATCCCCGTCTACATCTCCAACGGCATCCTCGATGCCGGTATCACCGGTAAGGACTTCGTCGCCGAAAAGAGCTGTGCCCCCGCGCTCCTGCTCGACCTCAACTACGGCGGCTCCCGGCTCTGCGCGGCGGTGGCCGAGGACTCGCCCGTCACCACACTCGAAGAGGTCGCCGCACTCCGCATCGCGACGTCTTTCCCCGCGATTACCCGCGCAGCCTTTGGCGGCCGCGAACTGAAGCTGGTCGAACTCGAAGGCGCGGTGGAGATCGCGGTCCAGCTCGGCATCGCCGACGCCGTCGTGGACGTGGTCGATACGGGCCGCACCCTCGCCGAAGCCGGGCTGCGCGTCGTCGGCGACCCGCTCTTCGCTTCGAACGCGGCGTTCTTCGCCCACCCCGGCCGCCGCGAAAACGACCAGCTCTACACCATGAAGGCCCGCATCGAAGGGAAGCTCGTCGCGCTCGAGTACATGATGGTCGAATACGACGTGCCCGGCGAAACCCTCGCGACCGCCTGCACCATCACCCCGGGCCTCGAATCGCCGACCATCACCGCCCTCCAGCGGGAAGGCTGGTACTCCGTGAAGGCGATGATCCTCCGCAAAGACGCGCACCGTATCATGGATACGCTGTCACGCATCGGCTGCCGGGGTATCCTCCTCACGAACATCGAGAGCGCGCGGATCTAAGCGCCGTGGCTGTGGGAGTGACGTTCGCCGGCACGCCCTGCGCCGGGAGTGGGAGCTGATGCCACCGATTACCCTCCACATGGTCCTCGCTCGCCAGGTCGCGGCCGGCCTTGGCATCGATGACCTCACATCGGAACCGGGCCCCTACCTCCTCGGAGCCACCACTCCCGATATCCGCGTCATCACCCGCCAGGACCGCCTCAGCACGCACTTCTTCGACCTCACCAACATGGACCACCAGGACTCGGTGGCGTCGTTCCTCGCCGAGTATGGCCGCTTCGCTCAGCCCGAAAACCTGAACCCGCCGACGCGCGCCTGGGCCGCCGGCTACGTCACCCACCTGGTGATGGACGAACAATACATAACCGGCGTCTACCGCCGCTTCTTCGCGAACCACGACGATCTCGGCGGCAAGGTCCGTGCCAACGTCATGGACCGCCTCCTCCAAGCCGATCTCGACCGCAATTGCCGCCAGGACCCCGAGGTGGTGAACGACATCGTCGCCGCGCTCGCCGGCGCGATCGAAGGCGTCGATGCCGGCTTTATCGACCAGGAGACCCTCGACCGCTGGCGCAAGGTCAACCTCGATGTCCTCGATCGCGGCATGGACTGGGACCGCATCCGCAGCATGATCGCGAACCACCTGCGCTTCGCCGGGCTCGAAGAGGGAGAGACCCTCACCTCGTTCCTCGATTCGCTCCCCGAACTCCTGGATGAGACAATCGCCCATATCACGAGCGCCGAAGTCGACGGCTTCGTCCAGCGCTCGACCGCCGCAGCCGCGGCCGCCGTGGAGAGGTACCTGGGATGCGGATAATCCGCAACGCCGAAGAGGGACGTAAGGAGCTGCTCGAGCGCAAGCCGCTCGCCGCCGACGAGCTCCCCATGGACATCCGCGAGACCACTTTCAAGGCGTTCGGCCAGGAACTGAGCCCCGACGAAGTGGTCCGCCGCGTCATCCGCGATGTCCGCGAAGACGGCGACAACGCCGTCCAGTTCTACAACACCCGCTTCGATGGCGCGCAGCCCACGCCCCTCGCTGTCACGCCCGAAGAAATCCGCGCCGCCTACGACACCGTCGACTCCGAAGTGGTCGACGCCCTGCGCTTCGCCGCCGACCGCATCCGCCAGTTCCACGAGCTGCAACTGCGCGGCGCCATGGCCGACTTCAACCAGAACGGCCTCGGCCAGCTCACGCGCGCCATCGAGCGCGTCGGCGTCTATGTGCCCGGCACCCGCGCGCCCCTCCCGAGCACCGTGCTGATGTGCGCCGTCCCCGCTCGCGTCGCCGGCGTCGACCGGGTCTACCTCACGAGCCCCATCCTTCCCGATGGAACCGTCCCGCCCGTGAAGCTCGTGGCAGCGGACATCGCCGGCGTCGATGGCATCTTCAAGGCCGGTGGCGCCCAGGGCATCGCCGCCTTCGCCTATGGCACCGAGACCATCCCGAAGGTCGACAAGATCTGCGGCCCCGGCGGGCTCTTCGTCACCATCGCCAAGAAGCAGGTGTTCGGCGATGTCGGCATCGATGCCATCTACGGCCCCACCGAGACCATCGTCATAGCCGACGAGAGCGCCGATCCCGAGCTCGTCGCCGCCGACCTCCTCGCGCAGGCCGAGCACGACCCGCTCGCCAGCCCCATCCTGCTCACACCCTCGCACTACCTCGCCGACGAGGTGAACGCCGCCATCGAACGGCAGCTGCGCACCATGGAGCGCGGGAAGATCGCCCGAGCCGCCATCGATGGCCGCGGCGGCTGCATCCTGGTCAACGACATCGACCACGCCATTGAACTGGCCAACTACTACGCGCCCGAGCACCTCTGCCTCTCGGTCGAACAGCCGATGGCCTACGCGATGAAGGTGAAGAACGCCGGCGGGCTCTTCCTCGGCGAAGCCTCGCCCGAGGCCCTCGGCGACTACACGGCCGGCCCGAGCCACACGATGCCCACGGGCGGCAGCGCCCGCTGGAGCTCGCCGCTCAGCGTGCGCGACTTCCTCAAGACTACCGCCGTCGTGAAC
>JBLNCO010000185.1:0-14130 GCA_050260715.1 Hyphomicrobiales bacterium
CGCCCCGGCGATCAGTCGCCACCCCGGACGAACTGGTTCACCACCGGGACCTGGGCCACAGTTGGTGCGCTGCCGCCCAACCGTTCGAACATGATTTGCATGTCCTGCACCACCATCCCCACGTAGGTGTGGTTGGCGTCGTCTTCCTTGCCGGGCGGTGCGTCGTCGCTGAGCTCGTCCTCGAACACCGCGCCGGTCTCCTTCGAAATCGTCTCCAGCACACTGCTCGGGAACACCTCGCTCCCGAAGATCGCCGGCAACTTCAGCTCGCGGATCTGCTGGATGAGGTTCGCTACATCCTGCGCGCTCGGCTCCGAGAAGTCCGACGGCTGGATCGCGCCGATGACCTCCCAGCCGTACTCGCGCGCCCAGTACGCCCAGCTGTCGTGGTAGGTCAGCAGCTTCCGGTTCTCCGGGGGTACCGTCTCCTGGTCCTTCCGGATGGCCGCGTCGAGCTGCTCGATCACCGCCTTGAACCGGTCGAAGTTCTGCTGGTAGTAGTCAGCGTTGTCCGGGTCGTTTTCGCTCAGCCAGGTCTTCGTCAGCTCGGCGTACTTCAGTGCGTAGAGGGGGTTCATCCAGAGGTGCGGGTTTGGCTTCCCCTCGGCCCGCGGGAAGCTGAAGTCGTACAGGAACCCGGTTTCCGGGTCCTCGCCCTGGAGCGTGTTGTCGGCCAGCTTGTAGATCTTCGAAGGGTCCTTCAGGTTCTCCTTCGCCACCTTCTCCGTGGTCCCTTCGAGGCTGGCGCCGTTCATGATCAGCAGGTCCGCCCGGCTCAGGACCTTCGCGTCCGAGGGCTTCGGCTCGTACGTGTGCGAATCGACCCCATCGGGGATGAGCCCGTGGATGTGCACACGGTCGCCGCCAATCTGCAGCACGATGCTCGTGAGTGGCGCGACCGTCGTCGCCACCTTCAGCTTCCCGTCGTCTTTCGAAAAGTCGTCATGCGTTCCCGAGGCACCCTGGCCCACCTCCTCGGCCTTCGATTCGCCGCATGCGAGTACTGCGGCAGCGAGCAGCAGCACGGGCAAGAGCAGGATCATTCGTCGAAGCATGCGTCACCCCGAGATTCGGTTTGGAAAAGCTTAGGCCGGCCGCCGAGCCAAATGCAATTAGTTGCAATTACGAAGAATGGGCCAATTTCTTCTTTCGTTTGCCGCCACGTGGCCCTCCGGCATATCGTTTCGAACCGATGCACCAGCCTGCCCGCTACACCGTCGGCGACTTCGATATCGCCGTGGTCTCCGATGGCCACATCAAGCTCGATGGCGGCGCCGTCTTCGGCCTCGTGCCTCGCGTCCTCTGGGAGCCCGTCATCGGCAAAGAGAACATCGACGCCGAGCACCGCATCACGCTGGGGCTCAACTGCATGGTGGTTCGCCGCGGCCCCGACGTCCTGCTCGTCGAGACGGGCATGGGCAACAAGCTCAGCGGCGCCATGCGCGAGCGCGTGTTCCCCGGCGACTACGGCTACCTGGTCGAAAGCCTCGCTCAGCTTGGCCTCCGGCCCGAGGACGTGACGGCCGTCGCCAACACGCACCTCCACGCCGACCACTGCGGCTGGAACACCGTTCGCCGCGGCGGCGACATCGTGCCCGCCTTCCCGAACGCGCGCTACTTCGTCCAGGCCGGCGAGTACGAGGTCGCGATGCACCCGAACGACCGCACAAAGGCGACCTACCTCGCCGAGAACTTCGAACCGCTCGCCCGCTCGGGCCAGCTGGAACTGGTCCGCGATGAAGCGCAGATCATCCCGGGCGTGCACTTCCTCCCGACACCCGGCCACACCGCCGACCACGCCTCGGTCGTCCTCAGCTCGAACGGCGAAACCGCCATTTATGCAGGGGACCTCGTGCACCACGCCGTGCAGGCCGAGCGCCCCGCCTGGATCGCCGCCTTCGATGTGCTCCCGCTGGTCACGCTCGAAACGAAGAAGCGTTTCGCCGAGCGCGCCATCCGCGAGCGCGCGCTCCTGATCTGCGTGCACAACGCCTTCCCGGGAGTGGGCCGCCTGGTCGAACGCGACGGCAAGCGGACCTTCGTGCCTGAATGACCAGCCCCGTCCCCGTCTACCACCTGGCCCTGCGCGAAACGCACGCCGCGGCCGGCGCCACCTTCGGCCAGCACCTCGGCTGGTGGTTGCCCGAGCACTACGGCGACGTAACCCGCGAATACCAGGCCCTGCGGAGCGGCGCGGCCGTCCTCGACCGCTCCTTCCGCAGCCGTTTCATGGTCACCGGCACCGATGCCCAGGTTGTCCTCGACGAGGCGTTCGAAGGTCACGTCCACGAGCTCGAAGAGGGCCGCGCCGTCCGCACCGTCGCCCTAGACGGTGCGGGGCACATCCGCGACCTCGTGCTCATCGCCCGCACCGGCGGCATCGCCTACGTCGTGTCCGGCGAGCCGGCCCAGCGCGCCGAGACCCGCGCACGCCTCGAAGCCGCCGTGGGCCCCGATTTCGACGTCCGCATCGACGACCGCACCGAGACCACCTGCCTTCTGGCGGTCGCGGGGCCGGCGGCCGCCGAGGCCGTCGAGCGCTACCTCTCGGAGGGCCTGCCGCCCCGCGTCCAGCACCTACAGGCGGTCACGTTCGAGTTCCACGGCTTCCGCACGCTCGCCATGCGCACCAGGGACGTCGGCGAGGACGGCTTCGAGTTCATGGTGGCGCCGGCCGTGGCGCAGCACCTGATGCAAACACTCGGCGAGGTGGGCGTGCCGCTCGCCGGCTTCGCCGCCCAGGAAACCGCACGCATCGAATCGTGCATCCCCGCCTTCGTGCCCGACCTCGAGCCCGGCCTTTCGCCGGCCGAGGCGGACCTCGATGTGCTCCTTGGCGTGCCCGGCGGCGCCGAGGGCCGCATCCTCTCGGCCGTCCTTGTCGATGGGGACAGCGTTCCCGCCACGGGCACCCGGGTCAGCATCGGCGGCGAGCCTTGCGGCGAAGTGCGTTCCAGCGCCT
Source organism: Hyphomicrobiales bacterium (assembly GCA_050260715.1). Classification (GTDB taxonomy): domain Bacteria; phylum Chloroflexota; class Dehalococcoidia; order Tepidiformales; family Tepidiformaceae; genus JALOAP01. The sequence goes on from JBLNCO010000185.1 coordinate 2,963, forward strand.
TCGGGATCGGGGTCGGGTCGCCGGTGGCGCTGGCGCTCGTCGAATCCCGCCGCGGGATGCCCGGCACGGCTCTTGATCTTGACGGAATTCCGGGCACCATCGTCGCCAAACCTTTCTACCGCCGGAGATCGTGACATGGGCATCCCGAGCCTGGGCGACCTGGCCAGCATCTACATCCCCAAGCCGCTTGCCGTCCTCGAACTCAACCTGAGCGACGAATGGCGTGCCCGCTTCACCGAGGCCGACGAACTCCCCGAAAACGCGCCCCTCGCCTACGGCTACGCCACGCTCTTCATGGGCGATAAGGGCTACGTCACGCGGCCCGAATCCGAGGATGCCTGGGGCGTGATCGAAGGGCCATTCAACGACGGCGAAACGCCCGAGCAGTGGCTGGAGCGCACCCTCTGGAACCAGGCCGGCGCCCGGGCCGCGCACACCGAGCTGATAGGCTTCCTCGACTGCAAGGCGACGAGCCACAACACGCAGTTCCCGGCCGGGACCGTCGTCGTTCGGCCCATCTACCTGGCCGTCGCGAAGAGCGTCGAAGACGTGCCCGAGGGTTCACCGTACGTCCGCCGCCGCCTTCCTCTTAACGAAACCTCGAAGGCTATCCGAACCCGCTACCCCGAGCTCGAACGCTACCTGGCCAAAGCGCTGAACCGCTACATGGTCCTCCGCGCCCGCGGCGAAGCCTGATCCCGTTACGGCTGGCTGTACACCCGGTCGAGGAGCTCGAATAAATCCGGGTCGTACTGCTGCAGCCACGCCCGGTCGCGTTCGCCGTCCGGGTCTCCGTACAGGAAGTAGTTCTGCGTGCCCTCGGCGAAGTACTCGTGCGGGTTCGTCGAGGCGTACTGACGGTCGTACTTCCCGGCGTCCAGCGCCGATTGGTACATGAGCCGCACGTCGTAGTAGTCCGCGGGGCCCAGCGCGAAGTTCTGCACCAGGTGGCCGAGTTCGTGATAGAGGATGTTCAGGCCCCCGCACGGCCCGCGCTCGTCGCCCTCGAGGTCGAGCTCGTTCACCGTCGCCACCGGGTAGTCCGCGTGGTCGGCCACGCCGCACACGTTGTCGAACACGCCGCTGTCGGGCCGCGTCCCGAGGCAGCGGAATTCCGGCAGGTCGAGCACCTGCTGCGTGTCGTCCGCGATCGCCACGTATGCGTCCTCGGCCGCCAGGGCATCGTCGAGGTTGTTCGCCGCGAACATGTGCTCGATCGTCGCCCGCGCCGTCTCCAGCGCTTCCGGCGCCACGCCCGGCGGGGCCACCACCGCGATGCCATTCACGTCGATGCGCTGCGTGTACATGCTCGGGAACGTGCGTTCCTCGCCCGGGAGCGGGCGGTGGAGAATCCCCTGGCACACCGACTGCTGCGGTTCGAGCCGCGGGCGCGCTGCTGGCTCGCCGTTGTCCGCCGGTGCAGCCGAGCTCACGACCGACTGGAACGGCCCCCCACCGGACTCACGCCCGACCACCACGCCGAGCATGATGCCCACGGCGAGCAGTGCTGCGACGGGAAGGAGGAGGCTCAGCCAGCGCATGGAATTCTCAAGCTTGGAGGCCGTCCTGCCGGTTCGTAAACGTCCGAGGCCCAGTCCGCCGAGAGACGTTACGCAAACGTCACGGCTTCCGGGCCCCGTTGCGCGCGAACAGTAGCAAGATTACGGCCCCCAGCGCTACCGATGCCAGCCCCGCCTCGATCGAACGGATCACCCGCTTGTCGGTCTCGCTGCTTTCGGCACGGTCGATCGTAGGTGCCGGCGCGCCCTGCGCGGGCGCCGACTCGATCCGCACGCCCGGCGTTTCATCGGGCGCCGCTTCCCGCACGGTCCCCTGCTCGGGCGTGCTCGTTGGGGCGCCGCCTCCGCCATCAGTTCCGGTCGAATTCCGAGGCCCCGAGGCCGGGGGTCTGGGCGTCGGCGTCGGTTCCACCGTGGGGGTCGGCGAGAATCCCTGGCCACCGACCTCGCCTGGCGTGTATGGCGGGACCTGGCTGCCGTACTGGGCCTCGGGGCTGGGCGGCTCCGACGGCGCTGTCCCAACGGCATCCTTCGTTTCCGGCGTGGCGTTCGCGGTCGAACCGGCCGAGTTGTCGGCCACGCTGCCGGACGCGCCCGCTGCAGCGGCTGGCGCCTCGGCCGACATCGTCGTGATCGTGTCCGACGCGCGGTCGTTGCCGCCGTCGTCCGAGCCCGACAGCACGTCCACCGTCGCGGCGACGGCCAGCCCTACGATGGCGATGCCCGCCGTCACCTGCGCCGCGCGCATCACCCACGCGGGCTGGCGCGGGCGAACTGGCACGGCGGCGCGGTCGGGCTTCGCCGCGACCATGTCCGGCGTCAGCCGGAACGACCGTGGCGCATCGATCTCCGGCAGCGCCGTCAGTGCCGACTTCAGCCGCCGTATTTCGCCGAGCTCCGCCTGGCACTTCGAGCACTCCCGCAGGTGGGCTTCGAAGGCGCGCCGTTCCCGCCCGGACAATTCGTCGTCCGCGTACGCGTGGGCGTCCTGCTGCCAACGCCCGTGCCCACGCGGACCCAAAAGCCAACGCATAATTCCTTCCCTCACCTCCCCAAACGCCGGATGGCCGCGGAAAGTTCCGGGCTGGAAAGCACGAGGTTCCGAAGCCGTTCACGGCCCCGGTGGATGCGCGACTTAATGGTCCCCACCGATGAGCCCGTTATTCGGGCGACCTCCTCGTACGCGAAGTCGTAGATGTCCACCAGGACGATCGCCTGGCGCTGTTCCAGGGGCAGCTCCATGAGCAACGCCTCCATGTCCTCGCCGAGCTCCGCCCGCATGACGAGCGTATCCGGCCCCGCCCCGGCATCGGGGACCTCAACGGGGGCGTCCTCCCTGTCGAACATCTCGTTAAGCGACGCGACGGCATCCTTTCGCCGCCGCCGGCGCAATTCGTCCTTGCTTTGGTTCGCGGCGATGCGCAGCAGCCAGCTCCGCAGGTTCCCGCCATCGAAGCGCTCGAGTGCCCGGTACGCCGAAAGGAAGCTTTCCTGCGTGGCGTCTTCGGCTGCTTCCCGGTTCCCCAGGAGTCGGAAGCAGAGGCTGTAGACCGCGCCCTGGTAGCGGTCGACCAGCCTGTTGAAGGCGTCCAGACTGCCGTCCTTTGCAAGTAGGACGAGTCGCTCATCCGGAGGGTCAAACCCTTCGCCCATCCACGGCGAGGGTAGGTCAATCACCTGTAAAGGGCGACCTCCGGGCCCAAAAAGGTGCGAAGGGGAGGCTGTGGTACGCTGATGAAGATGGAAGACGGCGACAACCGCGAGCCGGACGACGGCTTCGACGCCGAGTCCGACAGCGGCTGGTATTTCGATCTGCCAAGCGGCGCCTGGGAACGTCAAGAAGCCAAGAATCGCGAGCTCAGGCAGAGTGTCCGCCAGAATGTCGAGGACAAGTCGCAGCCTGCGCAGCGCGACGACCCCTTCGGGCCCCGATCCCGCGGCCTCTTCGGCTTCGGCCGGAAGAGCGAAGAGGCGCCCGACTCGGGACGCGCCATCGCCGGTGGCAAGTGGGTGCTGAACCCCGAAGCCACCTCGGGCGGCGAAGCGCCGCAGTCCCGCGCCTCCTCCGATGACGATCCCTTCGCCGCGTTTCGCGCCGGCCAGCCCGGCCAGGACCAGCCCGGCGACGATGATGACGACGAGTGGTCCACCGAGGCCATCCTTCCCCCTGTGCGCGAGCTCCGCGTGCTCTCCCGCGATGACGAAGAGGAACCGCAGCCCGAGACCCGCGGGTTCGATGATGCCCCGCGGCGCGTGGGCTGGGCCGACGCCTTCCCGAGCGGTGCGGACGACGCCGGCGACAGCTCGCTGAGCGCAATGGCAGCCTGGGCGAAGCGCGAAACGCCGCCCCAGGAGCCGTCGGAACCCGCCCCCGGCGGCGAGAAGGCGGGGGAGGACTCCCTCACCGCAATGGCAGCCTGGGCGAAGCGCTACAACCAGCCCGAGACGCCCTCCGGCGAGCCCGGGGACGACGCCGCAGCCCAGGCGCCGCCCGTCCAGCCCGCCGCGATCCTCCCCCTGCGCCGGCGCTCCGCCGAAGACGAACCGGAGCCCGAGGCCCCGGCCGAAGGCGAGGGGTCGTCCCGCTGGAACGAGATGTTCAGCGGCGCCCCCGGCGAGAGCAACATCCTCGAAGCGATGCGCAGCTGGTCGTCCGGTGAAATGAAGCTCGGCATCGACGAGCCCGAACCGGAAGAACCGCGCGAAATCCCGCCCGAGTTCCTCAAGCCGTTCGACTGGGAAGACTCCGCCGAGCCCCCGCAGTCAGTGGCCTCGGAGACGGAGAGCGAGCCCGCTGGCGAACTGGTGTCGCCCGTCGCGGAAGCCGTCGAGGCCCCGCACGCGGAGGAACCCGAAGCCGCCGCCGTTCCGAGCGAACCGGAGCCTGCCGCCACGGAGGCCGTCGCCGCGGAGGTCGTGCTCTCCGACTGGGCCGACGATGAGTCGCCGAAGGAAGAGGTCGCTTCGTGGGCCGAACTCGACCAGGCGTTCGAAGCGCCGAAGAGCGAGAAGAAGGGATTCCTCTCCCGCCTCTTCGGCCGAAAGAAGAAGGACGCCGAGCCCCAGGCTGAAACCGCCGCGCTCGAAACCACCGGCGCCTGGGTGCCCGAGGCCGACGACACCGACGATATCCGCGTCGTCGCGCGTGGCGCGTTCGGCGATTTCGAATCCGAACCGGCGCCGTGGGGCTTCTCCGGCCAGGCGGCCAGCGAAGCAGCGGCCAACGCCGCGACGTTCGGCGCATGGCTCCCCGCCACCGACGACACCCCGGCCACCCCGGACACCTCCCACGACGCATCCGAACCGGCCGCCACGGTGGCCGAGGACACCCAGGCATCGGCCGAAGTCCAGCAGTCGGAGCCGGACGAGGCTCCCCTGTCGGAGTGGGCGCCCGAGTACGAGGCCCCGGAGGCGCACCCTGAGCCGGTGGCCGAAATCGAACAGGACCGCCCGTACGACAGCGCTGAGCCCGCCGCCGTCGTCGAGGCCGATGCCGTGGCGCCCGGCGAGAGCGATGCCCCCGGCTGGGACCCGGAACCGTTCGAGGAGGCCGTACCAACAGGTGCCGCTGCGAGCGCTGCGGAGTCGGACGCCATCGACGCCGCCGAGGCCGCCCCCACCTGGGGGCAGGCCGACGACGAGCCGGTCGACGAGCCGTGGGCGGTCGTTGACGACGCTCGCGAAACCCCCGGCGATTCGCCCGAAGTGTCATTCGAAGCGCCGTCCGCCGATACCCTGACCGAAGCGGCGGAAGAGCCCGTCGCGGTCATCGAGGACGAATCCGAAGACGATGCCTTCGCGGCCGCCCTCAACGCCTTCGACGCCGACAGCACGGTCGCGAAAGAGCCCGTCGCGGTCATCGAGGACGAATCCGAAGACGATGCCTTCGCAGCCGCCCTCAACGTCTTCGGCGCCGACAGCGAGGTCGCGGAAGAGCCCGTCGCGGTCATCGAGGACGAATCCGAGGACGCCTTCGCGGCAGCCCTCGACGCCTTCGACGCCGAGAGCGAGATCGCGGAAGAGCCCGTCGCGAGCATCGAGGACGAGCCCGAAGACGATGCCTTCGCGGCCGCCCTCAGCGCCTTCGACGCCGAGAGCGAACTCGCGGACGAGCCCGCGGCGAACATCGACGACGAATCCGAAGACGACGCCTTCGCCGCGGCCCTCAACGCCTTCGACGCCGAGAGCGACGACGCGCCGCCCGCCGCGGCCCGCGACGATCGCCCGCCGCTCTACGTCGTTCCGCCGCCTCCCGAAGCTGAGGACAATAAAGAAGTGCTCCCCGACAATGTCGTCGAGATGCCCCGGAAGGACGAGGATGACGACCCCTGGGCCGCGTTCATCGCCTCTCGCCGCGCATCGGGAGATCCGTTCCCAAAAGGTGAAGTCCCTGCCGATTCCAACCCGGCCGGCTGGGACGAGGTGTTTTCCGGGACAGGCGCGGCCACTTCGATGACCGCGAACGACGATGCTGTCCCCGAGGTCCCGCCCACCGCGGAACCCGTGCGCAGCGCCAGCATCGAACAGCCGCCGCTCTTCAGCTGGGATAACCCTCCCGATGACGGCGAACGGGAGGAGCTTACGAGCCCCGAAGCATCGGAACCCGCCGGGCCTTCCTTCGACGAGGAGGACGCGGCGAGCGACAGCCCCGCGCAGCACGACGCTGGCGATGGCCAGGAGCCGGCGAGCGACGACCCCTGGGCCGCGGTCGCGGAGGCCAGCGGCTATGGCGGCGCCCCGACCGAGGTCGCGGTCTACCGTGGGCATGGCGAGCGCCCGTCGCCGACTCCGCCCGAGGAGCCGGCCTACGAGCCGCCGCCCCGCAGGGATCCCTTGCCGCGGCCGGAGCCCGTGTTCCGCAGCGACTGGGCCGCCGAGCCCGACGAGGAGGACGTCGTCCTCAAGGCGTTCTACGAGCACGCCAACACCGAGCTTCCCGACGGCGAGGACGATGATGACCTCCACGGCGGGGACGGCGCGAAGGGCCACGTCCTCGAGGGCATCCTCGGGAAGGAAGCCGCCGAGCTCGTCGGCGAGTCGTCCGATCCCTACGAGCAGGCCATTCCCCCCGCGCACGGCTGGACGCCGCCCGCGCCCTTCTCGCAGCCCGAGGAGCCGGTCGGCTGGCAGCCCTTCGACGCCGCCGGCAGCGGGCCGAGCTGGAACCAGCCGCCCGGTGGTGGCGAACCGCCCCAGGGCCCTGACACCACCTTCGATGGCGACCGGTTCGAGCCCGAACCCGCAGCGGCGGGCGGCAGCCGCGTGCGCACGGCCGTCCGCGAAGTCGTTGAGACGTTGCTGCTCGCCGCGCTCGTCTTCCTGTGCGTGCGCGCGAGCTTCCAGAACTTCAAGGTCGACGGCACATCGATGGAGCCGACGCTCGACGACGGCCAGTTCCTCATCGTGAACAAGCTCGTCTACTCCGAAGTCGATACCGGCAAGCTGAGCAAGTTCCTGCCGTTCATCGACCCCGGCGACCAGCCGAAAAAGCACATCTTCCACGGCCCGCAGCGCGGCGACATCATCGTGCTGCAGGACCCGTCCGACCTCGGGACCGACCTCATCAAGCGGGTCATCGGGCTCCCGGGCGACCGGATCGCGATCGTCAACGGTCAGGTGTACATCAACGGGTTCCGCCTCGAAGAGCCGTACATCAAGAAGCCCTGGCACTACAACATGGAAGAGATTCGCATCCCCGAAGACCACTACTTCGTGATGGGTGACAACCGCGACAACAGCAAGGACAGCCGCTTCTCCTCCATCGGCACGGTCCAGGAAGACCTCATCATCGGGAAAGCGATGTTTGCTTATTGGCCTTGGGAGAAGTTCGGCCTCGCTCCTAACGCGTCGCCCGACCTCACGGACGAGAAGCCTCATTTAACTACGGAACGCATAACCGCCACTCCGTAGCGTGATACGAAATTAGTCTACTACTCGTTGTTTTCATATCTTCGTTTGCCTCTTTAGCGCTTCACCAGCGTCAGGTGATGGTCAGCTCGACGCCCTGCTGGCAGAGCTTGCAGTCCGCAGGGTCCCAGGAGGCGATGTCGAGTGTGAGGCAGGCGAAGAAGGGGACACCGAAGTCGACGCGCCCACCGGAACGATCGACGAGCATACCCACGCCGGCGATGCGGGCGCACATCTCTTCCGTTATGTCGGGCCACTGGAGAATGCGGAACTTCTCGATGTAGGTGTCGGCGTGGCGGCCGCTGGCGAGTTGAAAATGCCCGCGGAGCAGTGCGCCGCGGGCTTCGAGTTGGGATTCGAGGTCGCTGCTCACGGAGTGGAGCGTAGGACCGATGGCTGGTTTACGTCCAACGCATCCTCGGTTGATCTTCGATAGTGCATTCGGAATAGTCTTCAATACCGTATACTGAAGGTGGTTGCAACCCACATTCAGTAATAGAGGTACCTCTCTTCATGCCTATCGCAGATACCGACCTTGTAGCGTACTGCTCGGCGAACATGCCCGAGGATGATACGTCCACGTCCGGAGGCGCTATCGACGAAAAGACGCGGGCCGTGTTTACGGACCTCGCGACTAACGACAAGGTTGAGATCATTTCGTCGTCCAACTCCGACACGATGGAAGCTACGGTCACGGGCCGTCTTGCCGATGGCTCCGTTGCTTCGGAAACACTTACGCTTACGGGTACGACTGCGAAGTTGTTCAATACGAACACCTTCGAACGGATTCTCAAGGTTGAACTTGCCGAAGACGCAGTCGGTAACGTGACCGTTCGTCGCCAGGGTGCCGGCGCTACTATCGGCGTTATCCCTGCAGGCGAGCGTGGTTTCCGTCGTTTGTTCATCAATTCGGCAAGTGATCCTTCTTCGCCGAAGACCCGCTACGAGAAGATTTTCTGGAAGAACAAGCACGCTTCACTTGCGTTCACCTCGGCGGTTATTTCGCAATCGGCCGACCCTACGGGTGTCATCACTCATGCGCTCGCCACGTCTAAGGACGATACTGGTTCGGTCGCTAATCGCCTGACTGCACCGGCTGGACTCACGTTTGATGACACCGATAAGGCTGTCCCTGGCGGCAGTCTTGGTGCCGGTCAAGCGATCGGTGTGTGGCTCAAGCAGAGTCTGTCGGCCGGTCAGTCCGGTTTCAAGTCAACCTATACAAGCCAGATCACCGGTAACTCCGTTTAGTCATTAGCAACTAGGTTCTAGGGCGTTCAGTCACTGGACGCCATCCAAACACTCGTCAAAAGGAAAGGGTTAGTGTTGGTCAATCTCATCACGGTGCTGTGGGGGATCTAACGCCATGCGTCGTATAGTCCTCGCAGGACTCACTGCATTCACTATGCTGGGAGTAATGCTTAGCTTCATCGCCAATGACGCAGCTACAGCTGAGACGCGTACATTCACGGCAACGTTCGACGGTTCTCCTAGTTCGCCGATGCCGGTTACGAACCTGAACCAGAATGAATTCGACGTGGCGATCAACAGCCGCGATTCGAATCGCTGGTATTCCCTTGACCCGATGCAAGCAGAGCATGGTCCTGGTTGCGAAGGTCCTGATGTTACGCACACAGTCACGCGCTACGAAGATGCTGTCTTCCAGTGCCGCGACCACCTCATGACTGCCATTCGTGCGGATGGTTACGGTGCGATCTACCTGACGCCGGCCGCTCTCGTTGATTTCAGCCAAGGAGAGGCTGTGATTCGCTTCGACCTGAGCACGTTCCTCGCTAACACTGCCGGCCGCGATTGGTGGGATGTGTGGATCACGCCGTACGCGCAGAATATGTCCTACCCGTTGGAGTGGGATACTGCTGACGGTCAGGGTCCTCCACAGACTGCTATCCAGATCCGTCTTGGTAGTGAAAACTTCCTCTGTGTCCACGACTATCGGAACAGGAGCGATATTGCTCCTGGCCCTTATGATTCCGGCAACACTTGTGATTGGGCTACTCGCATCGGTGACGTTGTTCCTCTGAGTAAGACCATTCGTAGTCCTTACGAAATTCGGATCACAAAGACGCGCGTCCGCATCGCTATGCTTAACGATGACGGTAGCGTTAAGCATGTCTTCCACGACTATCGTCCGTCTAGCCCTCTCACCTTCACGCAAGGTACTGTCCAGTTCGGACATCATTCTTACAATCCGAACAAAGCTGGTGGTGGGCCTGGTACTTGGCATTGGGATAACATCAGCATTTCGCCGGCGATTCCTCTGCAGTTCATTAAGGCAGATCGTCGCTATGTCGATGGTTCCGGCGGTACGGTTTATTTCAATTCACCGGCTCCGGCCAATGCTTATCTTCGCTTCACCGCTGTCGGCAAGGTGAAGGTCAATGGCCAGTCTGTTAGCCCGCAAGTTCCTGTAAGCAATCAGCTGCAGGCAAGCTCGTACTTTGTACCAATTTCTGAAGGTACGACTAGCGTGCAGATCTCGCTGAGTAAGGACGGCTGGTACGAGGGTCCGTTCATGGCGAAGGACTTTGATATCTGGTCTATTGGCTCATCCGAGGCAACTCCGACCAATACGCCTACATCAACTGTGACTCCGTCGCCTACCGCCACGCCGACTCAAACGCCGACACAGACTTCTACTGTTACTCCGACGAGTACGCCTATCGTGACTCCGACCGCTACGCCTACGCAGACGCCGACCACGTAGCGGGCTGCGTAAATGAGGGTGAGGACGTGTTCTGTGTCGAACGCGGGTTGCGTTCGCCTAGCAGGCACCGGCCTGGGTTATTGTCTCAGTCGTCAGCGGATTCGAGGCACGCTATGTCAATCTTCGCGACGTCGTCCGGTTCGCCTTCCTCGTTGAACTTCGCGTAGTCGTAGAGGGTGTAACCTGCATCGTGAAACTCGGTCGCGATGCACTCGCAGTAGGCGTCCCGGATATAGGCAGCGCGGAAGTAGTCGTTAGCGTTGATGCACGCGGCCTTGAGTTCCTCGACGGTCGGAATCCGGTTGCCTTCGGCATCTGGACCTTTGGGGGCGCTGTCACCACCGCCACATGCCGCGAGAGCGATCGAAGCGGCTGCGAAGGTGGAAATGAGGATCCGGGTTACCACCAAGGTGTCTTCTCCTTCTCAGCTACCATCGCCTCGAATCCCGGCCGCTTCACCTGCCGGTTGAACGCTGAGAGATCACGGTCGGTGAAGACAGCGGTGATCTCGTGACCGTGCCGTGCAGCCCAGGCACGGATGTCGGCTTCTTGGCGGTCCGGCGCATCCGAGTTGCCTTCGCGATCCTGAGAAATGCGGAGGTAAGCAGCGAGTTTCATTGTATACGAGGGTACGGGCCACAGGACTAAAAAACAATAATGGCCAAGGCGATGTTCTCGTACTGGCCTCAGTCGCACTTCGGGCTCGCGCCGAATGCCTCGCCCGACCTCACCGACGAGAAGCCGCACCTCACTACGGAACGCATCGAGGATGCGTTGGACGCAAACCAGCCAACGGTCCTACGCTCCACTCCGTGACCAGCGACCTCGAATCCCAACTCGAAGCCCGCGGCGCACTGCTCCGCGGGCATTTTCAACTCGCCAGCGGCCGCCACGCCGACACCTACATCGAAAAGTTCCGCATCCTGCAGTGGCCCGACATAACGGGAGAGATGTGCGGACGCATCGCCGCCCACTTCCGCGGCCGGCCGAATGTCTGCGTCGGCCCGACGACGGGC
>JBLNCO010000186.1:0-7391 GCA_050260715.1 Hyphomicrobiales bacterium
GATGAGCGCCACGAGCACGAGCAGCAGCACAGGCCAGAGCCGCACGAGCAGCCAGAGGCCGAGGAGCGCGAGCCCGATGACGATCAGGCCCCGGTACGAGAGCTCGAGCTTGAGCAACGGCGGCCCCCAGGTGGCGCTCTCCGTATTGTGGACGCAATCACCCGAAGCTCCCACTCGCCCGGCTTATCAGCGCGCTTTGCAGGCCCGTCGGAAGCGCATCCCTGCCGCCGGTCTGCTACATTCCCGGCGGGAGGTCCGCTCGTGATCACCTCTATCAGCAGCTTTCTTCGCTACTTCGATGCGGTGAACCGCCGCGCCATGCGCGACATCGCCGCCCTGCCGCCCCAGGCCGAAGGCTGGGCCCCCGCCGCCGGCGAGGGCGAAAACGCGTGGAGCATCAACACGCTCGTCGGGCACATGGCTGGCTCCCGGCTCTACTTCGCCAGCGCCTACGCCGGGAAGGGCTGGATCAGCCCGCCGCCACCGCCGGTCGCGAAGCGCGAGCAGTGGGTGCCCGCGCTCGAATGGAGTGCTGCCGAGCTTCGCCGCCAGCTGGAGGGCACGCCCGACGACTGGCTCCAGCGCAAGGTCGCGATGATCGATTCCGCCGGTGCGCTTTCCGGCTGGCGCGTCCTGATGATGATGGTTGAGCACGACATCCACCACCGGAGCCAGATCGATACCTACGCCGGACTGAATGGCTGGGATGTGCCGCAGATCTTCGGGCGCGCCGCCGAACAGATCGGCGCGCTCCAGGCGAGCGAGCGTGCGAAACACGGGCTCGATGGCGAGGGGTATAGCCCGTAGGCCCGTTTGACCACCGACGCCGCGCGAGGCGAGAGTTGGTAGAGCGAAAGGAATCCCGCGTGCGCCTCATCCTCGTCCGTCACGGCCAGTCCGAAGGCAATGCCACCGGCGTCATCCAGGGCCACCTGGACTTCGGGCTCACCGAGCTCGGGCTTCGCCAGGCCGAGGCGACCGCCGAACGTCTCGCGCGCGAAGGTGTCGAGCGCATCCTCACAAGCCCGCTGCTGCGCGCGAGCGCCACCGCGCAGATCCTGGCGGCGAAATGCGGCCTGGAAATCGAACCCGAGCCTGGTTTGAGCGAGTACGGCATCGGCGAGGTGGCAGGACTCACCGGCGCGGAGGTCGCCCAGCGCCACCCGGAGATCGCCGCCGCCTATCGGAAGGGCGTGCGGCCGGTGTTCCCCGGCGAGGAAGGCCGCGAGCGCTTCTACGAACGCATCCGCGCCGTGTTCGAACGATGGAAGGCGTCGGGGCAGACGACCGCCGCCATCACGCACGGGGGCGTCATCTCCGCCCTCTGCTACGACGTGCTCGGCCTCGACCACCGGCGCCCGGGCATCTTCCAGGTCGCCAACTGCTCCATGACCATCATCACGCTCGACCGGATGGGCCGGCCGGTGATCCTTCGCCACAACGACACCTGCCACCTCGATGGCATCGTCACGGTCGAGGACCCGGGCTAGTTCGCCCCGTGCAGGGCTGATTGCGGGGCCAGCCTCGGAGCGCGACGGTAACCGAAGGCCGAGGGCCGAACGCCGAAGCCTACCCCATGACCATGTTCACGAAGCCGTTCACCGCTACGAACAGGTAGCCGGTGCCCTGGGCCGGGTGAAACACCACCTCCACGCCATCGATGATGTCGACGGTCCCGACGTCCTTGAGCACCCACGCGTGGTTCCCCACGCTGCTGACATCGACGCGCCGCAGCTGCGGCCAGAGGATAAGCCGCACGCCGTCGGCCGCGCCCGCGAGCGTCAGGCGATACACGTCGCTGCCGTCGGGGGTGTACGGCTCGACCGCGGCTTCGCAGCCGAACAGCTCGGCGACCGCGGTCACCGCTTCGAGGTCGAGCGCCGGGAATGTGCGCCTGGGCATCGTTCCACTGTAGTGGGTCAGGCCTCGGCCGCCACCGGCCCCGAGTGGTGGTGGCACATCCGCCATTCGCCGTCTTCGCGCACGAACACGTTCGTCACCAGCAGCGGAAGCCCCGAAACCCATTCACGGCAGACAACGAAGGCCAGGTCGCCGCTGACCACCACCTTCGCGCCCCCCGAAAGCACACGCGCCTGCGCGGGGTTGCTCAGGATCCCGGCCCAGCTTCGTAGCACCGCCTCACGGCCCTCGATCAGGTTCCAGCCGGGGTGGACGCAGGTGACGGGCTGGCGCTCGGCCCAGAGACGGCCCATCGCCGCGAAGTCACGCGACGAAAACGCCACGTAGAAGCGCTCGTTCGCATCCAGTACGGCGGCTTCGTCGGGATCCACCCGCGGATACTACGCGGTGGGCTTTTCGGCTGCGTCCTCTTTCGCCTGCTGCTCGAGGATCGTGTTGGCGATGAGCCGCGCATGCGGGAACGGCTTCCAGCCCTGCGGTGTGTTGTAGTAGCGCGTGCCCGCCTGGTACTCGTCCGGCTCGCGGTCGCCGTACTCCACATCGACGCCGTTGACGCGGATGGAGGGCGACCCGAGGAACCGCTTGTTCCGCGCGTCTTCGCTGCCATCGACCTCGATGTACTCGACCTCCGGGTGGCTGTTCGTGGCTTCGATGGCCAGGCGCAGCGCTTCTTCGGCCTCGGGGCTGCGGCCGGTCGCGCGGGAGTAGAGGAACTGGATCTTCATGCGTCGCTATCCATCGTCGGGAGTTGCCGGAGCCGCTCCAGCCGGGCGGCGGCTTCGGCTTCGAAACCGATGGCTCCCGGCTGGTAATACTGTGGCTCGCCCAGTTCTTCTGGCAAATAGCGCGCGCCCCTCGCGAAATGATCTCGCTCGTTATGCGCGTGGCGGTACCCCTGCCCGTATCCCATCTCCCGCATCATCCCGGTCACCGCGTTCCGCAGGTGCATCGGCACCGGCAGGTGCGAGGTGCGCACTGCGTCCTCGTGGGCTCGCAGGTAACTCATGTACGCGCTGTTGCTCTTCGGCGCGAGCGCGAGGTACAGCGCACACTCGGCCATCGCATGGAACCCTTCGGGCATGCCCACGAAGTGGACCGCCTGCTGGCATGCGGTCGCGACCACCAGTGCCTGCGGATCGGCCATCCCGACGTCTTCGGACGCGAGGATAACCATCCGCCGCACGATGAACAGGGGATCTTCGCCGCTCTCGATCATCCGGGCCAGCCAATACAGCGCTGCGTCGGGGTCCGAACCGCGCAGCGACTTGATGAAGGCGGAGATCGTGTCGTAGTGGAAGTCGGCCTGCTTGTCGTAATACGGCCGGCGGTCCTGGAGTGCCTTTTGCACGTCGCCGGGTTCGATGGCTTGGCGGTCTTCGCCTGCAGCCAGGCCCGCCGCGATCTCCAGCGCCGTCAGCGCCGCACGCGCATCGCCATTCGCACCCGAGATGAGCAGGTCGAGCGCCTTGGGTTCGAGCTCCAGAGCGAGCTCGCCGAGCCCGCGTTCGCGGTCCGTCAACGCGTTCGCGACGATCTCTCGCAGGTCGTCGTCCGTGAGGGAGGTGAGCCGCACGACGCGAACGCGGCTGAGCAGCGGAGCGACCACCTCGAACGACGGGTTCTCCGTCGTCGCACCGATCAGCGTGATGGTGCCGTCCTCGACGTGCGGCAGGATGACGTCCTGCTGCGCTTTGTTGAAGCGGTGGATCTCGTCGATGAACACGACCGTACGCTGGCCCGCGTTCCGCCGGGCCTTCGCATCCACCACCACCTTGCGCAGGTCTGCCACACCGGACGACACGGCCGAGATCGCGACGAACGTCGCGTGCACCCGCTTCGCCAGGAGCCGCGCGAGCGTCGTCTTCCCGCAGCCGGGCGGCCCCCACAGGATGATCGAAGGCAGTGCGCCGCGGTCGGCCGCCGAGCGCAGCATTGTCCCGGGCCCGACCACCTTCTCTTGCCCGGCGAACTCGTCGAGCATACGCGGCCGCATGCGCGCGGCGAGCGGGGCATCGGCCGGCAGGGCCTCGTCCTGCCACTCGAAGCCGGCCTGCATGCCGCCGCGATTTCGACCCACCGCCAACCTCCGCGCGCGGAAGCACCCGTGCCCCGCATCGTTTCCTACGCGGCGAGCCGCGTCAACGCGCTACGCGTTCACCCGTTCGACCGCCTGCAACGGCGGCTTCTCCGGGTCCACCAGGTAGCGCAGCTGCGGGAACGTGACGTCCACTTCGGTGATCGACCCCGAGACCGGCCACACGGGCTCGGCGCCCGGCAGCAACCACGCCTCGCCCGCGAACGTCTCCATCATCGGCTTGCCGCGGTCGGCCCGCCGGATGGCGTACTCGCAGTCGACCTGGATGAGCCGCGGGACCGTCTCGCCGTCGCGCACTACCTGCGCGAGGTTCATGTTCGCCAGGTACTGCACGTCGCCGCCGCCGATGGGCTCCGGGTTCATCAGCCGGCACTCGAGGATGGCCGTGGCGTCCGTGCGCACCGACGCTTCCGCGTCGAAGTAGTGCCGCCGCAACTCCACCTCCGCCACCTCGACCGGGTACCCCCACCGGTCACGCAGCCGCGCGGCGGCCTGCGGGTTGTCGCAGTAGGCCCGCGCGAGGAACCCGCGCGGGCGCGTCGCCGCCCGGCAGCCGATGCGCACTTCCGCCAGGGTGAACGACCCCACATCCGAATCCGGTGCGCGCAACACCGACACGAGGAGCGTCGGCGGGATCGTCGGGTGCAGCGCGGGCGGCAGCTGGACCACGAGCTGCGATTCGTCCAGTTCGAACATGAGCTGGAGCTGGTCGCAGCGCTCGACGGTCCACGGTTCGGTGCCGAGGTCCTTCACCACCGGCGCCGTGTCGAGGTCGCGGGCGATGGTTCGCGTTCCGGTGAGCGGCATCAGTTCGCCCCCGCCGCACCGGCCATGGCCGGCTTCTCCGCGAACTTCGGCATGACCTCCTTCGCGAAGAGCCGCAGGCTCGCCAGCACCTCTTCCTGGGGCACCGTCTCGACCGCGTTCAGCATGAAGTTGATGCGGTCCACGCCGGTCGCCTCCCACTTCCGGATCGCCTCGGTGATGCGGTGCGGGTCGCCGATGGCCACGCCCTCGGGGACGCCGCCGCCCTGCCCGGGCGTGGTCGCCTGCTGGCGCAGCGCCGGCAGCAGGCCGAGGTTCGGGTACGAACGGCTCGGGTAGGCCTGGCGCGCCGCGACCAGCTGCTCGGCGTGGTAGTTGAAGGTCCCGGCCAGCCGCTGCCCGGTGCGAACGCCGTAGCCGTCGTCTTCGTGGCAGAAGAGGAAGTTCACGGTGTTCACCTGCTCGTTCACGAAGTCCCCGACCGGCTCGCAGGTGCGAATTCGCTTCCGGTACTCCTCGACCTTGCGCTCCTGTTCGGCGAAGCCGCCAAACGTCAGCCCGAGGCACCCCATACCGCGCTCGGCAGCGTCGAGCTCCGTCCCCGGGCTGGTGACCGCGACCCACATCGGCGGATGCGGCTTCTGGTACGGCTTCGGCAGCACCGCGCGCTGGGGCATGCTGAACGAGCGGCCCCGGTAGCCGAAGCGCTCCTGCGTCCACATCTTCGGGATGACGCGCACGAACTCGTCCCACGTCTTCTTCGTCTCGTCGGGGTCGGCCTGGAAGCCGCCGAGCTCCGTCCACGTCGAGGACCGGCCGGTGCCCAGTTCCAGCCGTCCCTTCGAAAGCAGGTCGAGCACGGCCGCTCGCTCGGCGATGCGGATGGGATGGTTGAACTGCGGGACGCAGACCACGATCCCGTGGCCCACGCGGATGTTCTTCGTCTGCATCGCTGCGGCGGTCAGGAAGAGCTCAGGCGCGGAGCAGTGCGAATACTCCTCGAGGAAGTGGTGCTCGACCGCCCACACCTGGTCGAAGCCCAGCTCGTCGGCCAGCCGGACCTGTTCGAGGCAGTTCTGGTAGACCCGGTACTCGGTCTCCGCTTCCCACGGGCGCGGCACCGATATCTCGAAGAAAATCCCGAACTTCACTCGGCAATCCCCCATCGAACGTTCGATGGGGGCAATCTAGCACAGCCCGCCCGGCTCCCGCGTAACGCGCCCTACCGCTCGGTCGCGGGCGTGGGACCGTTGCCACCCCCGCCGCTCGTGGTCGTCACCGAAGGCGTTGGCTGGCCGGCGGTGGCGGTGGCCGCGGGCGGCGTCGGCGTCCGGGTAGGCGTCGGCGTGGCCGTGGCGCGCGCCGGGCTGGGCGTCGGCGTGTCGGTCGGGCGCGTTGTGGGCGTCGCCGTTGGCGGCGGCTGCGTCGCGGCCTGCGTGGGCGACAGCGTCTCGGTGACCGATAGCGACGGACTGGGCGATGGCGTGCCGCCGCCGTTGTTGTCGTCGCGCGAAAAGAGGATGGCCGCCGTCACGCCGAGCCCGAGCGCAAGGAGCACCGCGATCACGATCGCGGTGACCGCGGCGCCGCTCAGCCCATCGGATGGCGGCGGGCCGGCGCGGTACTCGGTGCGCTGGATGCGCGAGGTGGGGTGGCGCCGGCGTACCGGCGGCACCGGCGCGGCGGCCACCGGCCGCGTGACCGGCCTTGACGCCGCGGCCTGCACGGGCACCCGCCGGAGCGCCGCAGCGAAGTCTTCCGCGCTCACGAAGCGGTCGGCGGGCGAAAGCGCGAGCGCCCGGGCGAGCGTCTGTTCCATCTCGGGCGAGGCGTCGCGCGCGAACGCCCGCAGCGGCGGCGCCGGTGCGGCCAGCCGCTGCCCGGCGATCGCCGCCGGCGTGTTGCCCGCAAACGGCAAGCGCCCCGCCTCCATCTCGTATAGCGTCAGCCCGAGCGAATAGACGTCCGAGCGCACGCCCGCAGCCGACCCCTGGATGACCTCGGGCGCCAGGTAGGCGATCGTCCCCAGCACGTCTCGCGCCTGGTCGGCGGTCAGCGTGCGCGTGACGGTTTCGGCGACGCCGAAGTCGACCGCCTTCGCGATGCCCTGCTCGGTGACGAGGATGTTCTCGGGCTTCACGTCGCAGTGGATGACGCCCTGGTCGTGCGCATACTGCAGCGCCGAGGCGATCTGGATCCCGTAGCGCACCACTTCCTGTTCGGTCAGCCGCCCGCGCTCTTCGAGGATCTCCCGGAGCGACTGGCCGTGCACGTACTCCATCACGAGGTAGTGGCGGCCGTCGTGCCGCCCGACATCGAAGACGCTCGCGATGTTCGGGTGCTGGAGGCGGGCGACGACGCGCGCTTCGCGCTCCAGCGATGCCACGAGGTCGATGTCCTGGCCCTCGACGGCCGATTCGCGCAGCAGCTTGACCGCCACCCAGCGGCCCAGGCGCTCGTCTTCTGCGAGCCACACTTCGGACATGCCGCCGGTACCGAGCAGGCGCTCGAGGCGATATCGTTCGTCTATGACATCGGCTGCGTTCAAACCGCGATGGCACTCCAGGTAGCCGCCGGCGTCCGTTCGGGCGAACGGAACACCGAACTGGTG
>JBLNCO010000187.1:0-7024 GCA_050260715.1 Hyphomicrobiales bacterium
TGGTCGCCGGGCTTCCGTTCGACCGGGATGGACTCGCCCGTGAGCATCGACTCGTCGAGGGTGCTGTGGCCTTCGCGGATGACGCCGTCGACCGGCACGCGCTGGCCGGGCCGCACGATCACCAGGTCGCCGGCGCGCACCTGCTCGATGGGGACTTCGATCTCGTTGCCGTCGCGGACGATGGTCGCGGTGCTCGCGGCCAGGCCGAGGAGGGCGCGGATTGCGGACGATGCTTCGCCTTTCGAGCGCTCCTCGAAGTACTTGCCCATCGTGATGAAGAGCAGCACCGCGATGCTGACGTCGAAGAACATGTTCCGGTCTTCGTTCGCCAGCACGACCCAGGCGCTGTAGGCGTAGGCGACGCTCGTGCCAAGGGCAACGAGCACGTCCATGTTCGGGTTGAAGTGGCGAAGGCTCGTCCAGCCTCCCTTATAGAAGCGCCAGCCAAGGCCGAACTGGATCGGCGTCGCGAGTACCAGCAAGAGCCGCCCGGTGAACTCGTGGTCGTCGTTGATGGTGAGGTCGGCGATGTCCATCGCCATCGCGAGGATGATCGCCGGCACACCGATGAGCGCCCCGAGCAGCAGCGTGTAGAGCGTGGTGCGCGCGTGGCTTGCGCGAGCAGCCTCGCGGTCTTCGCCGAGCTCGGCTTCGCGGGCTTCGTAGCCGGCCTTTTCGACGGCGGCGATGAGCTGCGCCACGGGCACGTCCCGGGCGAGCGTCACGCGCGCCGTCTCGGCGGCGAAGTTGACGCTGGTCGTCTCCACGCCCTCAACCTTCGAAAGGGCGCGTTCGACGCGGCGCACGCACGAGGCGCACGTCATGCCGGAGACGTCGAGCGTGATGGCGTTGTCCGTTGCGGACATCGGTGGACTCCTTCAGGGGCCGAAGGGGGTGGCTACCGTACGGTGGCGCCGTACCCCTCTTCTTCGATCGCGGCGATGATCGCCTTCGGGTCGAGCTGTTCGCCTTCGACCACAGCCTTCTTCTCGTCGAGGCTCACCTTCGCCTGGGTGACGCCCTGCACTTCGTTGACGGCGTTGGTGATGGCGCGGACGCAGTGGTCGCAGGTCATGCCGGTGATGTCGAGTTCGAGGGTCTGAGCCATGGTTCGGTTCTCCTTGCGGGTGTGCTGAAATCAGGCCTCGATGGGCCCCTGTGACTTGTAGAGCCGGAGCAGCTCGCTCACGGCGCGGTCGGCCTCGCCGCCCTGCATCATCTCGACGACGTGGGTGCGGAGGTGGCCCTCCATCACCAGCCCGTCGAGGCTGCGGAGGGCGTTCTGGATCGAGCGAGAGAGGTCCAGGACGTCGACGCAGTAGCGGTCCTCCTCGAGCTGCTTCTCGAGGGCGGACACCTGGCCCTTGATGATCTTGAGCCGGTGGAGTGCTTTCTGCTGCGTTTCCGGGGTCATGCACGCCTCTCGCTGATAGGGTACCCCCCTATCCTACCACACGCCAAACAGTTCGGCTTTACGCCCGCCATCCCCTGGCCGAGGGTCGCGTCTAGCGGGCGCCGATCGCCCCCACGTCCTTCAGGTGCGCCACTTCTTCCCAGGTGAAGCCCCGTTCGAGGAGCACCTCTTCGGTATGCTGGCCGAACTCCGGCGCGGCGTGGCGGACCGAGCCGGGGCTCTTCGAGAGCTGCACTGCGGGGCCGACCATCTCGAGGGTCCGGCCCGACGGGTGCTCAAGGGGTACGATGTGGCCGTTCGCCCGCACCTGCGGGTCGTTCACCACCTGGCCGTAGTCCTGCACCGGGGCGACGGGAAGGCCGCATTCGCCGCTGAGGTAGTTCACCCAGTCCCACTGGTCACGCTGGGCGAAGATGGCGCTGAGCTCGCGGATGAGCTCGGTGCGGTTGCTGATGCGGTCGCGGAAGCTGCAGAACCGCGGGTCTTCCTGGAGGTCGAGCCGTTCGAGCGCGGCGCAGAGCGGGCCCCACCAGCGGTCGCCCTGGGCCATGCTCAGCGCGATGTAACGGCCATCCTTGCACTCGTACACGTTCCAGAGGGCGTCGCCTTCCTCGCGGTGGCGGCGAGGCGGCACCTTCCCGGTGAACAGCACGTTCGTGAGGTTGAACGACTGCAACGCGACCTGCCCGCCGAGGAGTGACGCGTCCACCTGCTGACCTTCGCCGGTGCGGGCGCGATGCCAGAGCGCGAGCAGGATGCCGTAGGAGAGCATGATCGCCCCCACCTGGTCGGCCATACCGCCGAACGAGAAGATCGGCGGGAGGTCGGGCGGTCCCTGCATCATCATCGTGCCGCCGCGGGCCTGCCCGAGGATGTCCATCGCCGGCCACTTCGCGTGGGGGCCGTTCGGCCCGTACCCACTCGCGGAGGCGTAGATAATGCCCGGGTTGCGGGCCTTCATCGTCTCGTAGTCGAGCCCGAGCTTCGCCATCACCCCCTGGCGCATGTTCTGCACGAACACATCGGCCGTCTCGATGAGCCGCAGGAGCGTCTCGCGGCCTTCGGGGTGCTTCAGGTCGATGACGATGCCCCGCTTGTTGCGGTTGTGGCTTTCGAAGTAGCCGCTGGGTTCGTGCGGGTTGGCGGCGAATCCCCGCCCGGGGTCAGGCGAGTCGGGCCCTTCGACCTTCACCACGTCGGCGCCGAAGTCGGCCAGCATCGCGCTGGCGTAGGTGCCCTGCTGCCAGATCGTGCAGTCGATGACCTTCAGTCCGGAGAGCGGCATTCCCCCATACGGGACGTCTGGAAACATCGCACGCCTCCCACGCGTACTCGCGCTGGTTGGCCCGCATCATCGGAAGTGCTGCGCAGGGTGTCAACGAAAACGCGGCTTGCTACGTTCGAACCATGGAGAGCCAACGCGGGAATCGGCGCTTCGCCGCCGCCTGGGCCCGCCGTACGGCCCGCGAAAGCCGCGACGAGCGCGAACGGCGCCGGCGCGTGATGGACGGCCTGCACGGGCGCGTCCTGGAAATCGGCTTCGGCGTGGGGACGAACTGGGAGTTCCTGCCCGGCGGGGTGGAGTACGCGGGCGTCGAGCCGGACCCGTACATGCTGGAACGGGCCCGGGAGCGCGCGGCGCAGCTCGAACAGCTTCGACGCCGTGGTCTCGACGCTGACGCTCTGCACGGTGCAGGACCCGGCGCAGGCATGGCGCGAGGTGCGGCGCGTGCTCAGGCCGGGCGGCGAGCTCCGGTTCTGGGAGCATGTGCGGCCCGAGGGGCGAGTCTTCGGTGTGCTGTTCGATGCAGCCACGCCGTTCTGGCGGCGCGCCGGCGGGGGCTGCCACCTGAATCGCAACACGGCGACGGCGATCGAGGCGGCCGGGTTCGAGCTGGTCGAATGCGAGCGGGTGAGCAAACCGCCGCTCCCGATGATCGTCGGGCGGGCCGTATCCCGTGATGACGCCGCCAGGGCGTAGCTACCGGCGGCTGGACTTCCGCCAGCGGAATCCGCCCGGGAGCCTGATGCTCGTCGTGCGGCGGCCCGTCGACGAGATCGTTTGCGTACCGGGTCCCGAACGCGCGGACACGCTCCAGCTCTTCTTGTTCAGGTTGAGCCGCAGGCCGCCCGGCAGCCGAATCGAACGGCGAAACGACCACGACATCGTTCTCTCCTCCTGCGGGCCGCACTCTGCCACCGCCCCGGGAACCGGACAAGCGGACGAAGGGCCGCGGACCGGTATACTCGGGTTCCCGGCCATGCGCCGGCGCGAGGTGAGCGTGCGCATCGGTGCCCATGTTTCAAGTTCGGGCGGTCCCCAGAACGTCTTTCCGAAGGTCGCCGAAATCGGCGCCGAGGCGGTCCAGCTCTTCATCTCCGCGCCCCAACAGTGGCGGTTGCCGGCCCTCAAGGACGAGCAGGTCAGCGCGTTCAAGGAGCGGCTCGCCGAGGCCCAGGTCCCGGCGTTCTTCCACGGCGTCTACCTGATGAACTTCGCGAGCCAGGACCCGGCGATCCTCGAGAAGTCGGTCGCGTCGCTGAGCTCGTACCTCGACTGGGCGGCGAGACTGGGCGTGGTGGGCACGATCTTCCATGTCGGGAGCCACCTCGGCGCCGGCTTCGATGCCATGCTGCCCCAGATGGCAACGCTGCTTCGCCAGTGCCTCGAGGCCGCGCCAAACGACACCCTGCTCATTCTCGAAAACAGTGCCGGCCAGGGGAACTGTTGCGGCAAGGACTTCCGCGAGCTCGGGGCGCTCATCAAAGCGCTGGACAACGATCGCCGAGTGGCGGTGTGCATCGACACGTGCCACGCCTTCGCCATGGGCTACGACATCGGCACGCGCGCGGGCTGCGAGATGGCCCTGGAGGAGTTCGAGCGCGAAGTGGGGCTCGACCGGCTCGTCGCGGTGCACGCGAACGACAGCAAGATGCCCCTCGGCGGCGTGCGCGACCGGCACGAGAACATCGGCGACGGGCACATCGGCTACGACGGGTTCCGGGAGCTGATGCGGCACGGGGCGTTCGCCCATGTGCCCTTCTTCCTCGAGGTCCCGGGCATGGACAACAAGGGCCCGGACCGCGAAAACATCGACCGCCTGAAGAAGCTTCGGGACGAAGCGGGGGCGCCGACGCCGTAACCGGCGGCGCCCCTGCGCACGCATCTTCGCAGCAGCGCACTCCCTTCGATAGAATTCGTGGGTGATACCTCGTTATTCGCGCCCCGAAATGGCAGCCATCTGGAGCGACGAGGCGAAGTTCCAGCGCTGGCTCGACGTCGAAGTGGCCGCCTGTGAAGCCTGGGCGGAACTCGGCGAAATCCCCCGCGAGGCCGCCGAAAAGATCCGCCGCGACGCCCGATTTGACCTCGACAAGGTCAACGAGTACCTCGCGATCACGCACCACGACGTGACCGCCTTTCTGCGCTCGGTGGCCGACTCGCTTGGCGAGGAAGGCCGTTATGTCCACTACGGGCTCACCAGCTCCGACGTCTGGGACACCGCCACCGGGCTCCAGCTGCGCGACGCCTGCGACCTGCTCCTCCGCGATATCGATGCGCTGTCGGCGGTGCTCGAACGCCAGGCGGTGATGCACCGCAGCACGCTGATGACCGGCCGCACGCACGGCGTGCACGCCGAGCCGATGACCTTCGGGCTCAAGCTCGCCGTGTGGGTCGACGAAATGCGCCGGAACCGCCGGCGGCTCGAACAGGCGCGCGAGGTCATCGCTGTGGGCGCGATCAGCGGGACCGTGGGCACGCACGCCTCGGTGCCGCCGCGGCTCGAAGAGATCGTCTGCGCCAAGCTCGGGCTGGGCCTGGAAGCGGCGTCGACGCAGGTCATCCAGCGCGACCGGCACGCGCAGTTCGTCGCGACGCTCGCGCTCATCGGCGCCTCGCTCGAGAAGTTCGCCACGGAAATCCGGGCGCTCCAGAAATCGGAGGTGCGCGAGGCCGAGGAGCCATTCGATGAGGGCCAGACGGGTTCGAGCGCGATGCCCCACAAGCGCAACCCGGAGAAGTGCGAGCGCATCACGGGCCTTGCGCGCGTGCTGCGCGGCTACGCCGTGACCGCGATGGAAAACGTGGCGCTCTGGCACGAACGGGACATCAGCCACTCCTCGACCGAGCGCATCGTCTTCCCGGACGCCTGCCTGGTGCTCGACTACATGCTGAACCTGTTCACCGGCATCATGGACCGCCTGATCGTGTATCCGGAGCACATGCGCGAGAACCTGGACCGTTCGTACGGGCTGGTGTTTTCGCAGCGCGTGCTGCTGGCGCTCATCGCAACCGGCATGAGCCGCCAGGACGCATACGCGATCGTGCAGCGCAACGCCATGGCCGCCTGGAAGCGCCGGGAGCCCTTCCTCGACATCCTGCTGGCCGACCCGGATGTCACGTCGCGGCTGCCGGAAGGGGAGCTGCGCGGACTGTTCGACTACGGCTACTACCTGCAGAACGTGGACGCCACCTTCAAGCGGCTCGGGCTGTGAGCGAAGTCGCGCCGTCGCCGCCGCCGGAAGCACCGCCGCCGCAGCCGGCGCTGCCGCCGCGCCCCCCGCGCATCCCTATCCGCGGCACGGTGCGCGACGCGTGGCGAATCTTTCTCGGCTGGCCGCGGCAAACCATCCTGCCGATGGCGGCGGTGCAGGTCCCGGTCGCGCTGGTGACCTCGGTTGTCACGGCCATCAGCTACCTGACGGTGTTCAAGGACGAGCCCGTCCGGGATATCAGCGAGATCTTCGAAGACGGGCCCAGCGGCCAGCTGTTCCTGATGCTCGTCCTGTTCGCAGTCGATGTGCTGTTCTCGCAGGTTGCCCGCGGCGCGACCATCGTGGGTGTCGGGCAGGCCGCACGTGCACACCGGCTGTCCCTCTCGGAAGCGCTGGACCCCGCCTTCACGCGGATGGGCGGCCTGCTCCTGCTCGCCATCGTGCTCGGCGCCGGCGCGATCGTGCTCGCGTTCACCGTGGTCGGCATCGTCGTCCTGCCCTACCTCGCGCTGAAGTTCGTGCTCTCGTTCGAGGCGTACATGCTCGAAGGGCTGCGGCCCTGGCCCGCGATGAAGCGGAGCTGGGCGCTCACCCGCGGTAACCTCATTTCGCTGCTGGGCGTCCTTGTGCTCGCGGCGCTGATCCTCGTCGGGCCGCTGCTCGTGGTGCAGCTCCTCGGCGAGGCGGTGGGCGGCAGCCGCACCATGGAGGTCATCCTCAACGCCGTGGTCGCGTTCGTGCAGACGATCCTGCTCGTCCCGCTGCTCGCGTTCCTCACCGCCGTCACGACCATGTTCTATCTCAAAGCCCGCGAGAAGCCCGATGCCCTCCGTCCTGCTTGAATCCGACCTTCCCAACCTCGCGCACCGCGGCAAGGTGCGCGACACGCACGACCTCGGCGACAGGCTCCTGATCGTCGCGACCGACCGCATCTCCGCCTTCGACCAGGTGCTGCCCAACGCCATCCCGCGCAAGGGCGAGGTGCTCACACGGCTCTCAGCCTGGTGGTTCGAGCGCATCGGCGGGGTGGTTCCGAACCACTTCATCGCGCTCGTTACCGCCGAGAACGCGAACCTCGTGCCGTTCCCCATCGACGAGCGCTACTACGGGCGG
>JBLNCO010000188.1:0-7648 GCA_050260715.1 Hyphomicrobiales bacterium
CCTCACCGTCCAGCCCCTCATCACCATGAGCGGCGACCACGTGTTCAACCAGGAGTTCTTTGACGATGTGCGCGTGCCCGCCCGCAACCTGGTGGGCGAAGAGAATCGCGGCTGGTACATCGGCGCCGCCCTGCTCGACTTCGAACGGAGCAACATCGCCAACGCGATTGGCATCAAGCATTCCGTGAACGACCTCGCGAACCTGCTCCGCGAACGCGTCGCCGCGAAGCAGTTCAGCGGGAACCTGGCCGAAGCGCGAACGGCAATCGCGGAGCGTGCTATCGAGGCCGAAATCGCACGCCTAATTTCCTACCGGGTTATTAGCATCCAAAAACGCGGCGAAGTACCGAACTACGAAGCCTCCATGAACAAGCTCTACGGCTCCGAGGTACGCCAGCGCGTCGCGCAGACGGGCATGCGCATCCTCGGGCTCACCGGCGGGCTCTACCGTGGCGAGCCTCGCGCGCCCCGCAACGGCGCGGTCCCGCATTCGTACCTGTCGTCTGTCTCGGCGACCATCGCGGCTGGCACCAGCGAGGTCAACCGGAACGTCATCGCCACGCGCGGTCTCGGGCTTCCGCGGAGCTAGGAGGGCGGCATTGGCGCGCGGCGACCGCAGACCTGTAGGATTCAGGCGAACCGCGATGATGGGACACGCAGGTCGCGCCGCCAGCGCGCGCGTGGTGCAGCTGCACCCGCCCGGGCCCGCGGAGTTGCAGGACGAAGGAACGCTTGTCCTGCCGCTCATGTACCCGCACGCCCTCGACCGCTACCGGGTCCTCCAGCTCATCGTCCGCCAGCTGCGCGACCAGTTCCGGCTGCCCGGCCAAGAAGTCCCGGGCGTCGGCCAGAAGCTCATCGCGCTGCGGGCACGCGTTGGCCAGCCGACCGTCAGCAACCTGGAGAACCTGCAGGAGTCGTTGCACTCGCCGAAGCGCCACGTCGGCCGCGAAGAGCTCGTGAAAGTGCTCGCATGGGGCCTCGAGCTCGACCAGCTCCGCATCGACGCCCTGCTCTGGCTCTACGACGGCCACACGCTCTCTGCCGGCGAAGTACGCGCCTACCTGCGCGGCTACCTTCCGCAGGCCGTGCCGGCGCGCTATTGCGCCGAAGAGCTCCGCGCTGCCGTCCTCGCCGAACTCGACCGGTACGTCGCCCTGCGGGAGCAGGGCCCCGAGCGGCATCTCAGCGATGTCCGGCTCTTCAGCGCGAACGAAGACAAGCGCGCCGACATCCTCGCCGCCGCTATCACGCAGGACTCCGTCCCCGGGCAGCGCCTGCTGGTCAAGACGAGCCTGACCCTGAACCTGCTCCGCGACGAGACCGGCACCCCGCTGCACGACTGGCGAGCGAACGTCGGCAACGGCAATGGCCGGCGCAGCACCACGCGTTTCCAGCGCGCTGTGACCACCTACGGCGAACGCAGCATTCACCCGGTTTCGGCGATCGTCCGCTATCTCGACCCGCACATTAACCACCCGCTCTCGCTTCAGACGCGCCAGCAGCACGTCGCGAACCTGATTTCGCTGATGAAGGCGGCGCCCGCCTACGAAGTGGGCTTCGCCGACAACACCCCGACGCTCGAGTTCATCTGCCGGGGCCTGACGTCGGCGGTCATCCTCTCGGCGGTGAAGAAGTCGTGGGACTGGCCGCACTCCGACTGGGGCCCGGCGGCGATCGAGTTCTGGGATACGAAGTCGGTGCTGTGGTTCTCGCTGCTGTTCGAACGGCAGTGGGACGCGCTGCCCCCCGACCGCCGCGACCGCCGGTACGTCATCCCCTGGCTCGAATCGCAGCTCCAGGCCTCGCTCGCGCTCAGTGGGGACTAGCGGCCCGCCGCCACCCGTATCCCGGCTGCGCTACGCTTCCCGCTCGGCGATCGCTATCGCCTGCTCGGGCGTTGCCGTTCCTTCGAGCACTGACTTCAGGCCTGGGAGGTATTGCTCCATGGCGAGCACGTTGGCGTAGGCCGCCTGGCGCAGCATGGCGGGGAACACCGGGCTCGAAATCGTGCCTTCGGGCAACTCGATCGTATCGACCACGGTCTTCACGCGGATGTCGCCATCCTCGTAGCTGAGCTCGAAGTTGGCGGCGACGAGGCCATAGTTCGCCCGGGTGACGTACTCCGCCGCCGCGGGAAGCTGGTCCCTGGTGGCTTCGTACGGGCTGACCGAGTAGCACATGACTGCTTCGCGATCATCGAGCACCTGCACAATCACGAGCCACGTGTCGGTCTTGCCCCTGAACGCGCAGCGGAAGGTGGAGGAGTCCCCCGACAGCGGCCGGGGATCCCATCCGTCCTCCTGGAAGAAGGCGAGGGTGGCGTCGTAGAGCTCGGACACGGCCGCTAGAGCTTCCGGCTTCCGAAGTTCACGGCCTTGCGCCTGTCGCTCTTACTGTCGGCTCCCCTGTATTTGCGGCGCTCCAGCTCGCCTTCAAACAGGCGCCGGTTGATCTCCGGAAGGTTCGGCCGCAGGAGCAGGAGGATGAGTTCCGCATCGGTGTAGTGGTGCACGGCCTTGTTCTCCATGGGATCTCGCCCCGTAAGAACACGGTACTTCTCGTCCTCGGTAAGGTCCTTGTGCTCCCGCACGAACTGCTCGATGTGGCGGCGTTGCTCTTCGATGTCGCCACCGATGAGGTTGAGGACCATCCAGCCCTTGCCGCGGTCGTGCTTGCCGCCGTAGTTGGCGCGGTTCTTGAGTTCGGCCAGCTCCTTCGCCTGCTGCGGCTTGGCCAGCAGCTGCTTCACTTTGCCCGACTTCTCTTCGAGGAGCTTCTGGACCGTCTTCAGGTTCTCCTTCTCGCCAAGCCTGGCAAGGATCAGGTCGCGGACGTTCTTGTCGCTCGACAGGTCGAAATCCCTGCGGCTGAGCCCGAAGCCCTCGAGAGCCTGCAGCGCAATGGGATCGCCCTGGCGGCCGAGCGTCACGAGCGTCTGGGCAGCGTGCTTCGGGTCGAGTTCGAGGAGCTTCTCGGCCGCCCCTTCCTTGTTGTCGTAGAAGTCCGCTCGCGCCTGTTCGAGCTTTTGCGCGCGGTACTCGTCCACGGCCTTCTTCGCGACCTTGTTGATGCCAATGATGGCGAACGAAGCCATTTTGAGCGGCATGCCCGCGACTGCCCCGAGGCCCGAGATGGTCAGCGCCTCCGCGACGATCCGGACCGCGTTCCCGACGAGGTCGACGGACGCGTGCGTCGCGAGTGAGATGGCGCGGCCGCGGACAAACCGGAGCGCTGTGCTGGCGACCTTCGCGTCCTTCTTCTCCGCTTCAGCCAGGAGACTCTTCGTGTCTTGCGCGCGCTTCGCCTGAACGTAAAGTGCGTCGGCCGCCTCCGTGAGCTTTATCGCCGCGGTTGCGATGGCGAACCCGGGGAGTTCGGCACCGGCTCTGATGGCGTTGGCCATGGCTTCGCCACCGAAGGCGCCGGCGAGATTCGTGCTTGAGCGCCCGAGAGCCGACGCACCCTTGGCGATGTTGAAGATGCCCTCGACGATGTCCATCTCGGCCATGACTTGTTGCGCCGGGTCGCCCTTGGCGTGCTGATCGATGGCGCTTACCAGCTTCAGCACGCTACCTGCGGTGGTGGCGAGGCCGCCGGCCTCCCTGGTGACGGCCGAGATCGGCATATCGAGCCCGACCTCGTCGATCTTCATCAGCCGGCCGGTCTGGATATCGCCCCCGGTGATCGGGTTCGTGCCCCACACGTGGCCCTCGCGCAGTTCCTCAGTCGCGCTCGTCACCGTCCGCTGGTCCGCGGGGATGAATTTCTTAACCACCTTCGACGCCGGCTTGGCGGCTCTCCCCGCGCCGCCCACTACCTTCGCCGCGGTCCCCAGCCCTTCGTTGGCCTCGGCATCGTGCTCCTGGCGCTGCTGGCCGATGAATCCGCGGCGCTCGGTGCCCCGGGCCCACGGCGCGGGCTTCGCCGGCTCCGGGCCACCGAGCTTCTCCCCGACGAGCGGCAGTTGGCGGAGCTTCCCCTTGACCTGCTCCTTCGTCGTCGGGCCGAGCGCCTGCGGCCGGGCCTTCTCCCAGTCGGTCTCCTTCTCGTCGCCGAAGAGTTTGTCGTAGAGCTTGCCGGGGGCGTTCTTCACTTCGCCGAAGGCCGTCTTCACGCCGCCGCCGACGATGCTGGCCCCACCCTCGAGGAGGGGTCCGATGTTTCCCAGTTCGCGCGGGGCATCCTCGGTCAGTAGCTCCTTCGCGTCCTTCGCGATCCGGGGCGCGGCCGCCTTCGCCTCGCCGAACAGTTCCTGGGCCTTTGCGCCCGCCCTGGCGCCGGTGTCTACGGCCGTGTGCCCGAGGCCCACAACAGTCTTGCCGACCTGTTCGCGGAAGCTGAGCTCGCGCTCTTCGGGGACGATGAAGTCGGTCTTCGCCTCCTTCTCCGCCCGCTCCTTCATCTTCGCCTGGTAACTCGGGTCCTTTGCCTTCTCCTCCTGCTTCTTCTTCTCTTTCTGGCTCTTTTCTCAGTGCGCGGCGACAGCCTCTTCGAGCCACACCTTCTCGTTCGAGCGCTTTTGCTTCTCGAACTCTGTGACGTTTGGCGGGCGAATGCCTGGGGGAAGTTTGGCTACCGCGGCCGGGCCGCTCCGCAGCGCTTCCGAAAGAGCGGTCGCACCCTGGGCGAGCGCCTTGACGTCGACCTTGTCGTCGGGGTCGCGGCGCACTATGGCGGATTCGACCAGGCGCGCGACGTGCCGGTTCCCGAGTTGCGACTGGAGCTGGAGCATCGGGTGGGCGGCGGGTGGGGCGACGGCCGGGCGCGAGCCTCCGTCGCGCCGCCGCGCGGAAGGCGAATCGGGAACCACAGCTCTTGATCCCCGGACCACGGCGGAACAGTAAATTTTCGGTTGGCAAGTGTCAACTGATTCGGCACGTTCGAAATTCCCGATTCCGGGCGATGCAGTTCGGCCGTGGCCGGCGGGGCGATTCGCGGGTAGCCCAGCGCTCAGCGAGGACTAGCGGCCCGCCGCCACCCGTATCCCGGCTCCGTCGATGTCCAGCCGGATGCGGCCGTCGAGGTCAGTGCGGTAGAGCGGCGTGGGCGCCAGCTCTTCGAGCGTCTCTGGCGCCGGGTGCCCGAACCGGTTGTCGGCGCCCACCGAGATGACTGCGAGTGCTGGAGAGACCGCATCGAAGAACTCGCCTGCGCTCGACTTCGACCCGTGATGCGGCACCTTCAGCACATCGGCGTCCACGTCTTCGAGGGCCATCAGTGCGCGTTGCGCCTGCGCCTCCAGGTCGCCGGTCAGGAGGAGCGAACGGCCCTCGTACGTTACCCGGAGCACGAGCGAGGTGTCGTTCAGCTCCTTCGTCGTATAGCCCTCCGGAGGCCAGAGCACCTCGAAGTGCACGCCGTCGTCGGTCCAGGAATCGCCCCGGTGCAGGATGTCCCGCCGCGGCCCCTCGTCGCGATAGAGCCCGTACGCGACGATGTCGTTCGAGGCGCCGTTGTCGGCCGCGGCTTCTACGTCGTACCGCCGGAAGAGTTCCGGCAACCCGGCGACATGGTCTTGCTGCGGATGCGACAGGATGACCCGGTCAATGCCGCGCTCCCAGTGGGGCAGCACGGCGCCCAGTTCGCGCGCGAGCTCGATGCCGCTCGGTCCGCCATCGACGAGGATGCGGTGGCCGTGGGGCGTCGTAAGCAGGATGGCATCGCCCTGGCCCACGCCGAGCACGTCGACCCGGAGGTCGCCGGGGCCACGAAGCGGCAGCAGGGTCACGGGCAGCAGCGCCATCAGGGACAACCCGGCCGCTCCCGCGAGCACCGCCCTCTGCGCGTGGCGCACCCGCTCGGGCCGTTCGGGGCGCGGTTCCGCCGGCGCGAGGTAGCGATACGCCGGCCAGCCCGCGGCAGCCGCGACCGCGTACGCGAGCAGCGCCCACCTCGCGCTGAGCGAGGGCATGTGGACGGCGGCTCCGGGGATGTCCGCGCCGAGCCGTGCGAGGCCGATGATCAACGCGAGCGGGTAGTACGTGACGATGCCGGCGGCCCAGCCGGCGGGCGCCCAGGCCATCTCGAGCAGCGCCGCCAGCGCCGAAAACCAGAACGCCACCGCGAACACCGGCTCGACGACCACGTTCGTGAGCAGCCCGATGAGCGACACCTGCCCGAAGTTCACCCACGTGATGGGCAGCGTGGCGAGCGTCGCGGAGAGCGAGAGCGCGACCGTCTGCACCACGAGGTCCGGGATGTACGGCGCGGCGCCCACCCGGCGAAGCGCCCACTCCATGGCGAACCGCACCCACGGAGCGAGCACGATGAGGCCCGCGGTCGCGCTCAGGCTGAGCTGGAAGCCGACATCCAGTGCGGCCGACGGAGAGACCAGCGTCATCAGGATGGCCGCGCCGCCGAGCGCCGCGAGGGAGCTCTGCTGGCGGCCGAGCAGCAATCCCGCGAGGAAGATCGCGGCCATGATGCCCGCTCGCACCACGCTCGCTGACGGCCCCGCGATCGCCAGGTACGCCGCGAGCATCACCGCCGCCGGAAGGATCGCCCACTGCCGCCGCATGAACCGCACGGACACCATGAAGACGAGCCCCGTGATGATCGCGACGTTCGACCCCGACACGGCGACGATGTGCGCGAGGCCGGTCGTGCGGAAGTCGTCGTAGAGGTCATCGGGAATGGTGTCGTCCCGCCCGAAGGTGATACCGGTCGCGAGCGAGGCCGCCGGTTCGGGCAGGGCGCGCTGCATCGCATCTTCCAGTGCCAGCCGCACCTTCGCCTGCAGCCGTCGCGGCGACGGCCCGCCCTCCGCAAGCCGTTCGACCCGTGGGTAGAGCATGGTCGCGACGATGCCGCGCCGCGCGAGATAGCCCCGGTAGTCGAACTCCTCGAACACCGGCGGGTCCTCGAGCTCGCCCGTCAACCGCAGACGGTCGCCGGGCAGGACCTCGGTGTACTCCCCGACGCGGATGAGCACGCTGCCGACCGTCTCGGCCGTCCCGCCGTTCGCCGTGACCCGCTGGATCGCCACAGCATAGGCGACGGTGGTCACGCCGGGGTCCGGGTCGCTCGTCACGCGCCCTTCGAGCGTCGCTTCGCTGCCAACGAAGGCGGCGAGCCCCGGCGCATCGCGCTCGAGCCAGCGTTCGAAGCGGACGCCGGCGATGAGCGCGAGCACACAGGCCGTGGCCGCCAGCCAGGCCGCATTGCGCCCAGGGAGGCGCGCGGCCACCGGGACGACCGGGGCCAGTGCGGCCGCCAGGAGCCACCCGGGAGCATCGAACAGCGCGACGAGCGCCATGGCCAGGAGCCACGTGATCGCCAGCAACGGAAGCGCCACGCGCGTACGCTAGCAGAAACGCTCGCGGGTGGGTGAGCCGCGTACGAGCGGCCGCCCCCGCGTTGACGGGTCGAACGGGCGTCCGTACAGTCGCGAACGGCGCTACCCACAAGTCGCAGCAACGGCAGGGGAGTTCACATCGAATGGTTTCGCCAACGCGCGATGCCGCGATCGTCGGCATCTACGAGTACCCCAAGCGGAAGGCCCCGGGCGTCACTCCGCTCCAGATCAAGGCGGAGTGCGCGGCTCGCGCGCTCGAAGACGCCGGCCTCTCCTGGAGCGACGTCGACGGGCTCTACGACGCGCAGGATGGGCCGGGCATGTCCGGGCTAAGCCTCGCCGAGTACTTCG
>JBLNCO010000189.1:0-3490 GCA_050260715.1 Hyphomicrobiales bacterium
CCCCCCGTCCCCTCCCGGGCGCCTACCTCCCGGGGCCAGGAGTCGCGGCCCACTGCGGCCGCTGCATGTTGGCACCCACCGTCCCCTCCCGGGCGCCTACCTCCCGGGGCCAGGAGTCGCGGCCCACTGCGGCCGCTGGATGTTGTCACCCGCCGTCCCTCCCGGGCACCACACCCGTCAGTACCGCGACCGATAGGGAGCGCACAGCACCCCGCGTCCCCTTCGCACCGGGCACCGGGCACTCCGGCACTCCGGCACTCCGGCACTCCGGCACTACTCCGCCCTCGCCGCCCCCTCGATGATCGCATCCACCACGGCCGGCTCCGCCAGCGTCGTCACATCCCCGACGTTCTCCGGTTCGCCCTCGGCGATCTTCCGCAGGATGCGCCGCATGATCTTGCCCGAGCGCGTCTTCGGCAGCGCGTCGACAAACTGGATCTTGTCGGGCGTCGCGATGGCGCTGATGTCCCGGCGCACACAGTCGCGCAGTGCGGCGGCGAGCTGGGCGTTGCCCTGCTGGCCCGCGTTCAGCGTGACATAGGCATAGATGCCGGTGCCTTTCACGTCGTGCGGATACCCGACCACAGCCGCTTCCGCAACGGCGTCGTGGCCCACCAGCGCGCCCTCGATTTCTGCCGTGCCGAGCCGGTGGCCCGCGACGTTCAGCACGTCGTCGACGCGGCCGGTGATCCAGTAGTACCCGTCCTGGTCGCGGTGGCAGCCATCGCCGGTGAAGTACTTCCCGGGGTAGGTCGAAAGGTACGTCTGGATGAACCGGTCGTGGTCGCCAAAGACCGTGCGCATCATCCCCGGCCAGCTCTCCGCCATGCACAGCCGCCCGGTCACGTCGTGCCCTTCGAGCACCCGCCCGTCTTCGTCTACCACCACCGGCCGGACGCCGAAGAACGGCAGCGAACCGGAGCCCGGCTTCATCGGGATCGCCCCCGGCAGGCCGGTGATCATGTGGCCACCCGTCTCCGTCTGCCAGTAGGTGTCCACCACGTAGCACTGCTCCTCGCCGACCACGCGGTAGTACCAGCGCCACGCCTCCGGGTTGATCGGCTCGCCGACCGTCCCGATGACGCGCAGCGACTTCCGGCTGTAGCGCTTCACCGGCTCTTCGCCCTCGCGCGCGATGGCGCGGATGGCCGTCGGCGCCGTGTACAGGATCGTGATGCCCAGCCGGTCGACCATGTCCCAGTACCGCCCGGCGTCCGGGTACGTGGGGACCGATTCGAACATCACGCTCGTCGCGCCGTTCCCCAGCGGCCCGTACACGATGTAGCTGTGGCCGGTGATCCAGCCGACGTCCGCCGCGCAGCAGTAGATGTCGTCGTCGCGAAGGTCGAACACGTAGCGATGGGTCACCATCACCCAGAGCAGGTACCCCGCCTGCGTGTGCAGCACGCCCTTCGGCTTCCCGGTTGAACCCGACGTGTAGAGGATGAACAGCGGGTCCTCGGAGTCCATCACCTCCGGCTCGCACTCCGCCGGCTGCTGCGGGACCACGTCGTGCCACCAGAAGTCCCGCCCTTCGGTCATCGGCACCTGGTTCTCGCTGCGCTTGAACACGATCGTGAACTCGATCGTATGGCCCGGCTCGCTCAGTGCTTCGTCGACGTTGAGCTTGAGCGGCACCACGCGCCCGCCGCGGCGCCCTTCGTCCTGCGTGATGATCGCCCGGCAGCTCGAATCGTCGATGCGGTCGCGGATCGAACGCGGGCTAAACCCCCCGAAGATGACCGAGTGGATCGCCCCGATGCGCGCGCAGGCGAGCATTGCGGCGGCCAGTTCGGGCACCATGCCCATGTAGATGGCGACCCGGTCGCCCTTGCCGATGCCGCGCGCCCGCAACACGTTCGCCAGGCGGCACGTCTCTTCGTAGAGTTCGCGATACGTCACGCGCCGGTTTTCGCCCGGCTGGTCGCCTTCCCAGATCAGCGCCACCTTGTCCGGCTGTGTGCGAACGTGACGGTCGAGGCAGTTCGCGGTCACGTTCAGCTTGCCGTCGAGGAACCACTTGATGTCCCCCTTTGTGAGGTCCTCGCGGACGACCTCCTTGAACGGCGCGATCCAGTCGATGTACGTGTTCGCCATCTCCCGCCAGAAGCCATCGCGGTCGTTCAGGCTGCGGTCGTAGAGCCGCGGGTAATACACCAAGCTCAGCACGAGGGCCCCTTCGCGGGCACCCGCCGGTGGCTGGTAGACCTCGTGGACAGGCAGGCTGATCTCCTTGGTTGTCGCCATGACGCTCGCTTTCTCCTCCTTCTGACTCGTGCGGCTTCCGCCCGGGCCGGCGCCGCTCGGGCCGGCCCTCATTGCACCGCATACTACTCTCGTCTCCGCCCGATGGGGATTCCCCCTCCCGGCGCGGGCGAGGCGAGGCTCCCGCGAGGCCGCGAGCGCGAAGGCGGCTGTTTCGAACTAGCCGCCGAAGTACGGCAGGTCGGCTTCTTCGTCGACCTTTGCGACACAGTCGATATACCGCGGGTCCGGCTGCCCGTTCGGCTGCGTGTACTGGAAAAACTCCTCGCCGCTCACCCCGTCCGGGACGTCCATGCCGGCATCCTGCATGCAATCGATCAGTGCCTCGCGCGCAGCGTTCAACTCCTCCACGCTCGGGCGAACGTGTTCCGACCAGAACCCCTCGACCATCTCCGAGTATTCATGCTTGCAGCCGTTGATTGCTGACGTAATCGCTGACTCGTCCGCTTCTGCGGGAATCCGAAAAGCGTAATCGTACAGTCCTTGTTTCGTCATACGGATCTCGTTGAGGATGGGGTGCCCCGCCTTCATGTAGGCAACGCCCGCTCCAGCATCGACGGAGCACTGGACCATCGCGAGGATGGCCTGCTCATACTCCGCAAACGTCAGCGTCCCGTCCTCGATCAGTCCCAGCTGGAACGCGCTGACCCCCTGCGCCTTTGCCGCCGCCACCCGGGCCTCGTCGATGTGCATTGGATCGAACGAGGCAGCAGAAGCGGACGCCACGGTGAATGACCCCCGAGGCGTCGGCCGCGGTCGCAGTCGCGCCACGGTCGCCTGATCCCGAGCTGCACGCGGTTGCCGCGGGTGCAAGGACCACGAGGAGCACGGCGAGGAAGCGGCGGACCATCGCCAGTGCGAAGGCGACGCCGATATGTGCTGGGGTCTTTCGGCCGCGATCCCGCGCCGACAGCGACGCCGGCCCCTCCTCCGGCCGTCCGGGCCCGTGCTCGAGTTCGCGCAGGATGATGCGAGATGCAGTCACTGCCTCTCCGCTCCCTCGCCGCCTGACTGTAACCGTTCGCGACCGAGTCAAATTCGGACTCGGCGCCGAACGAGCCGGGCCCCTACAGCACCTTCGCCCGCGGCGCGATCTCGCTCGCCAGGTACTCCGGCACCGCGTCCGAATCGAAGTTGAAGTGCTGGAACTGCACCTCCTGCAGCCCCAGCTCCGCCAGCTGGCCCAGCCGTTCGATCACCTGGTCCGTGTTCTCCGCGATGAGCC
>JBLNCO010000190.1:0-10048 GCA_050260715.1 Hyphomicrobiales bacterium
ACCATCGTGGTGCAGCTCCCGGAGGTCGTCACGATCTTCGCGAATGGCTGCGCGGTGCGAAGCAGGCCGCGCCCGACCGCCCGCGCCTCCTCACGAAACCCGCTATTGAACGCCGGCTGGCCGCAGCAACGGCCGTCGATCAGGGTGACGTCGTCGCCGAGGGCCTGGAGCACGTCACGGGCATGGCCGGCGTCCGTGGGGCGGAGCGCGCCAAGGTAACAGGGGTCGAAGAGGGCGACGCGTGCCACGGGGCAACCGTAGCGGCGAAGCCGCGGGGTGGCAACGTGGGGCGGCCCGCGATGCGCCCGGCCGGTCCACCGACCTGTCACGGCCGTGACACTACGGTGCCTCGCTCGGGGCATAACCGGAGCGCGCGGGGCCGGTAGTTGCGAGTGAATGGAGTGGTGGAGGTGGCACATGCGCGCACTGAGGCGCCTTCTCT
This sequence comes from Hyphomicrobiales bacterium, assembly GCA_050260715.1. Classification (GTDB taxonomy): domain Bacteria; phylum Chloroflexota; class Dehalococcoidia; order Tepidiformales; family Tepidiformaceae; genus JALOAP01. The sequence goes on from JBLNCO010000190.1 coordinate 443, forward strand.
TCCAGGTAACGCGCCGCGGCGAGCGGGGGAACATCATGGTGATGTTCGCGGCCGGGCTCGCCGGGTTCCTTGGCCTCACCGGCCTGTCGGTGGACGTCGGGCAGCTCGTTTACACGCGGACGGACCTCCAGAAGACCGCGGATGCCGCCGCGCTCGCGGCAGCGCTCGACCTGCCCGACCAGGACGCGGCCCGCGCAACCGCCCAGAGTTACGTCCACAAGAACGGCGGGAGCAGCACATGGGCCGACGTCACGTTCGCGACCGAGGGCAACAGCATCACCGTCCGGGTGGTGGCGAAGCGGCACGTCAAGTACACGTTCCTTCGCGCGGTCGGCCTGAGCGGCGCCGACTCCTCGGCGAAAGCGGCCGTGCGGTCGGATGTGGTGACGGGCTACGCGTTCGACGACACGGACGTGTTCCCGTACGCGGTCTGGGGCGGGAACCCGAACCCGCCGGCCGGCTGCCCCTACGGCATCTGCGTCGGGTCGATCCAGACCTACCGCGACAACGCCTACCGCAACCAGGTGGAGCCGAACTACAACCGGAACCCGAACTGGGACGAGAACAGCAACACGTTCAAGGGGTACTTCCACCACGGGACCGGCATCGTCCAGATCAACCCGAACGAGTGGCAGACGTTTTCGAACGGGGGCAACTCGAACGGTGAGGCGCCGATCGGCGCCCTGCACGAGCACTACCTGAGCCACGAGCCGATCATCGTCCCGGTCATCGGGGCGGTGCGGGACTGCAACGGCAACACCGGCATCAACTGTCCCGGCGGCGATATCCAGTTCAAGATCGTCGCCTGGGTGGCGCTCGAACTGACGGTCGATCCCCAGACGGCGCCGAGCTCCTGGGCGTGGCAGGGCAAGGTCATCGGGAACTACAGCACCGCCAAAGGGGCCCTCGACGGCCAGTACTCGCCGCCATCCCAATACGCGACACGCACCAATACGATGGTCGAATAATCCCGGGGCCAGGGGCCGATAGCCACGTACTGTCCACCGAGCCGTCGCCAAGGGGCCACGTGCCCCCCGTGACACCCGTGGAACCCTCCCGGTACAGCCTCACGAGCAGCATTGGTGAGGAGGTCCCTGGTGGGATATGGAATCGCACACAGCATTCGGGCACTGGTGCGCAGGACAGCCCTGGAGCACGGCCAGGCGCTGGTCCTCTTCGCGGCCGGCGGAGCCGCGATCATCGGGCTCGCCGGGCTCTCGGTAGACGTCGGGCAGATCGTCTTCACACGCACTGACCTCCAGAAGGTCGCCGACGCGGCCGCGCTGGCGGGCGCTCAAGACCTGCCTGCCAGCGGCACCGCCACCACCGCGGCGCAGAGCTACGTGGCGGCGAACGGCGGTGCAGACACCAGTGCGAGCATCGAAGTCACGACGACCTTCAGCGACGACGACACCATCAGGGTCACGGCCCGGCGGCACGTGAACTACACGTTCCTGAAGGTCCTTGGCCTCGGCGGGAGGGACGTCTCCGCGACGGCGACGGCGCGGGCGGCTCGCTACCAGGGCGGCACGGGCGTGTTGCCCTGGGGCTTCATCGCGAGCAACGACCCGACCAGCACGCTCCTGCAGAACCCGTGCTACATCGGCACGGGCGCCGATGGCCTCCCCGAGTTCCGGCAGGACATCGACTGCGAGCTGAAGGTCGGCGCGGGCAGCAATTCCGGCGGCGACTTCGGTGCGCTGGCACTCGATGGGCCCGGTGCGAACAACTACCGCAACGCCATCATCAACGGGTCGACCACCGCGATTACGGTCGGAGACAAGATCGACCCCGAGACCGGAAACATGGCCGGCCCGACCGACCAGGGCGTGAGCAACCGGCTCGCGCGGCCCGCACCTGCCGGGTGCCCGGGCAACGGCCGCAACGACGTGCTCATCACGAGCGGGGGCAAGACGCGCATCCGGCCGGGCTGCGAAGACTCGGCGCGCATCATCGTCATCCCCGTGGTGGACCAGATCGACCACCACACCCAATCGACCGTGCTGGGCTTCGCGTTCATGTACCTGAAGGGCATGAGCGGGGATACCTGCGACGGCGGCGACGGGCTCCTCGCGCCCGGCGGCAACGGAAACGGGAATGGGAATGGGAATGGGAATGGCAATGGCAACGGCAACGGAAACGGGAACGGTGGCGGTTCGTGCGAGAGCGAGGGGCACTCGGGCGTGATCGCGGAGTTCATCGAGTTCACGACGCAGCTGCCGACGGGCATCTACGAGGGCCTGAACGGCGATGGCGAAGTGGCGGTCATCCTCCAGGAGTGAGCGCTAGCCCGCGCCCTCCTTCGCTTCCCGGCGGCGGAATGCGAGCGCGCTGAGCGCTTCGAGGCAGACCCGGTGGGCCACCTCGGCGGTGATGCCCGCCGGGTCGTAGGGCGGCGAAACCTCGACCACGTCGAGGCCAGCGAGGGGCACGCGCAGCACGATTTCGCGCACGGCCCGCAGCAGCTCCCGCGCGGAGAGGCCGCCCGGCTCGGGCGTGCCCGTGCCCGGCGCAAACGCGGGGTCCATCACGTCGACATCGACGGAGAGGTAGACGAGCTCCGGGCCGTCGAGCGCCTCCTCGATGGCCGTCTGCAGGACGGCGTCGAAGCCGCGCTCTTCGATCTCGCGCATGAAGTGCGTGCGCAGGCCCTGCTCGCGCATCCACTCGAGCGTCTCGGGCGGGGGCCAGTAGCCACGAAGCCCGACCTGCACGAAGTTCCGCCCGGCAACGTGGCCGCCCTCTATGAGGCGGCGCATCGGCGTGCCGTGGCTGAGCGACACGCCCCACGAGTCGTTCGCGGTGTCGGCGTGGGCATCGAAATGGACGATGCCGACGCGCCGGCCGTGGTGGCCGGCGACGACGCTGGCGGGGGGGTACGTGATGCTGTGGTCGCCGCCGAGCACGAACGGCACGACGTTCGGCGCCGCCGCGTAGAGGCCCCGGAGTTTCTCGCGGATGGCGTCGTGGCTGCGGGCGATGTCGCCGGGGATGGACATGGCATCGCCGGCGTCGATGGCGCTCATGTAGCGCAGCGGCTCGATGCCCAGGCCGAGGTGGTTGAGGGCACCGGCGGTCAGGTTCGATGCCGCGCGGATGGCCCGCGGGCCAAAGCGCGCGCCGGGGCGGTGCGTCACGGCGACATCGAACGGCACCCCGACGATGGCCACGTCCGGTGCATGTTCGCGGATGGCCTCGGGGCTTTCGGCCCAGGGTAGGTGGACGAAGGTAGGGATACCGGCGAACGCGGGCAAGCCACGGTCGTTGTCCATGGCTTCGATTCTACGCACGCCAGCCGCGGCCTCCCGTTACGGAGGCGCAACGAGGTTCGCCTGCTGGCTTTCACCTTTCGGCTCGTCCGTTACACTCCCGGCATGGGAAACCTCGATGGCAAGACCGCCCTCATCTTCGGGGTCGCGAACGACCACTCCATCGCCTGGGGCATCGCGCAGGCGTTCCACCGCCAGGGCGCGAAGCTTGGCTTTTCCTACGCCGGTGCGACGCTCGAAAAGCGGGTGCGGCCGCTCGCCGAAAGCCTCGGCTCCGACTTCATCGAGCCGTGCGACGCCGGTTCCGACGAGGAGATCGAGCGTCTCTTCGCGAAGGCGAAGGAGCGCTTCGGGACGATCGACATCCTCGTGCACGCGATCGCCTTCGCGAACCGCGAGGACCTCGCCGGGCGGTTCATCGACACCAGCCGCGACGGCTTCCTGCTCGCGCACAACATCTCGGTCTACTCGCTGGTCGCGCTGACGCGGGCTGCGCTTCCGTTGTTCCCCGAAGGCGGCGGCTCGGTGCTCACGCTCACCTACTACGGCGCCGAAAAGGTGGTCCCGAAGTACAACGTGATGGGCGTGGCGAAGGCGTCGCTCGAAGCGACGGTGCGCTACCTGGCGAACGACGTGGGGCCGCAGGGCGTGCGCGTCAACGCGATCAGCGCCGGCCCCATTCGCACCCTGGCGGCATCGGGCATCCGCGGTTTTCGCGACTACCAGCGCAGCTTCGCGAGCCAGGCGCCGTTGCGCCGCAACGTGACGATCGACGACGTCGGCGAAACCGCCGCGTTTCTCGCGAGCGATGCCGCCCGCGGGATCACGGGCGAAGTGCTCTACGTCGACAGCGGCTACAACATTATGGGTATGCAGATCCCGGAGGATGATGAGTAGCGCGTGCGAGCCGCGCACCGCTACGCGATGATGTCGGGCAGGCAGGTAGACGCATGACAGGTGGACGGTGGTGACGGCGCCGGCGGGTTCGCGCGACCCGATCGTGGTGGCCGAAGCGCTGGACCCCGTGCAGGCGGGCATCTGGGTCGACGCGCTGCGCGCCGCGGGCATCGAAGCCGGCACGTACGAACGGAGCGTGAGCGCCGCGTTCGGCGGGGCGGCCATCGGCGGCGCGAGCTACCCGGTGCTCGTGGATAGCGGCAACCTCGGCGCAGCGCGGACGGTTATCGCTGAGCTCTCGGGCGGCGCGGTGCTGGCGCCCTACCGCGACAGCGCGGCCCAGCGCGAACGCCGCACGCAGGCCCTGCGCGTGGTCCTGGGAGTGGTGGTGGTCGCGCTCGTGATGGCGCTCATCCTGCGTTTCGCCGCGTAGCAGGGCAGGCGCTACACCGAGAGCATCAGGGTCAGCAGCACGAGCGTCATTGGCGCCACGATGAACGCGCGCGTGACGGTCCGCCACGCGGTCGCGGTGGCCGGTGCGGCCGCCTGCGCAAGCCCGAGCCCGGCGAGCAGGATCGCCGCGGTCACCGCCCAGGCGATCACCGGCCGGCCCCGCGGGAGATGTCGTTGCTCATGAAACGAAAGTAGGAAACGGCGCCGGCGCACCGCCTCACGGCCGGAAGCGGCCGCATTGCAAATCCCGAACGTGCGCATTAGCGATGCTCAGGGTCAGCCGTAGCGCGCCTCGAACTCCTCGGCCGTCATGCCGAACCAGTACTCGTCGTGGTATTCGCCGCCGGTGTAGTGCATACGGCGCAGGCGGCCTTCTTCCACGAACCCGAGCTTCCGGTGCAGGGCCAGCGACCGCTCGTTGAACGCGTAGACCGTCGCGTTCGCCTTCTGGTAGCGCCGTTCACGGAAGAAGTAGCGAAGCACCACGATGATGGCGTCGGCGGCGTAGCCGTGGGCCCAGTGCTCGCGGGCGATGTTGATGCCGTACTCGAAGGTCCCGTTCAGGCGGTCCGCATCGTGGACGTTGAGGCTGCCGACGGGCACGCCGTCGAGCGTCTCCACCACGAACCGGAACGTGTCGTCCGCGTCCGAGCGCTCCTTGCGGGACTCCTGTTCCGCCCAGGCACGGGTGGCGCCGGCGCTCCGCGGGAAATGGACGCGCCAGCCGTGGCGGTTCGCGTCGGTATCGGCGTCCCACGCCTGGAACACCTCCCAGTCGCCGGGCTCGATGGCCCGCAGGCGCACCAGCTTCCCCTGCCACGCACTCTGCATGACGACAGGATGGACGCTGCGAACCGAAGGCGCGACCACGGGCCACGCCGGGCCCCCGGGCGACTGCGGAGGGCGGCCCGAAGGGTAACCGGAGCGATAGCGGAGGTTAGCCCGGCACCTGCGCCAGGGGGCCGGCGGGGCGTTGGCTCACGACACCCCTCCGCGCGGGGTTAGAACACCGCGATCGGGTTCACCGGCGAACCCGTGCCTCCGCGGACGTTCAGGGGGTTCACGGTGAGCAGGAACTCCCAGCGGTTCTCGGCGGCGCACGCATCAGCGAGCGGTTCGAGGCGGGCGTTATCGAGCAGCGGCAGGCCCATCATCACGATGCCGAGGATGTGCACGGGGCCGCCCACGCGCGGCGGGTTGTCGAACATCTCGTAGCCGCTCGGGCGGGCGTCGAGCATGTCCCAGCCGAGCAGGGCGGCATCGTGCCGGTGCAATACCGGGATGGTGTCGGCGTGGAGGCCGGGAGTGGGTGCAACGCCCGGCGTGTGCTCCGGGTGCGAAGCGTAGAACGACGCGCGGCCGCTGTACACGAGCACCGCATCGCCCGGCTCGAGGGGCGAACCCTGCTGTTCGGCGGCGGCTTCGATCTCCCACCCGCGGACGGGCCTGTCGAGCGTCACGTGCTCTTCGTTGCGGAAACGGGGGATGTCGATGAGCACGCCGCGCGTCGTGATGCCGTTCGCCCAGGCGTCGACCGCGCCGGAACGCGCGCCGACGGTCGTGACATCGCTGGAGGGCTTGCCGTTGTACATCTTGCCCTGCCAGAAGATGTGGCAGAGGGCGTCGATGTGGGTGGTGGCGTAGCCGTGGAACAGCAGCCCGATGTAGTCGACGGAGAACTCGGCGCCGGCGCGGAGGTAGTGGTGGGCGGGGTTCCAGTTCCCGGGGCCGCCGACGGTGTTCAGGGGATAGGCGAGCGAAACCGCCCGGCCGCTCTTCACGAGGCCCGCCGCGCGCTGGCGCTTTTCGGGCGTGATGAGGTTGATGGTGCCCGCGTTGTCGTCGTCGCCCCAGCGGCCCCAGTTGCTGCAGCTTTCGAAGTACGAAGCGACTTCCTTTTCGGTGGGAAGCGGGTGTTCGGCGCTCGTCATGCGGGGACCTCCAATGGAAAGTTGGTGGGCGCATGGTACGCCGACTTCGCGCGGGGTTGGCATCCCTTCGCAACATCTATAGCTGGTGGCGAAGCGATCGATGAGCCATAGGCGAAGACTATTCTTCGGTCACGGTGTATCGGGTGGCAGCAGCGTACGCGCGCGACTACAATCGCACGTACGCTCCGTGCCGGGGGCCATATCCGCCTGTCCGGCGCTTCGAAAGGACATTTCAGGACATGGAAGACGTCGTCATTGCGAGCGGTGTGCGCACCGCCATCGGCCGGTTCCAGGGCTCGCTGGCCGATATCCCGGCCTCCGACCTGGCCGCTACCGTCATCAAGGAAGCCGTGAACCGCGCCGGCCTGGAGCCGGAGCAGGTCGACCACGTGGTGATGGGCATCGTCGGGCAGGTAGCGGAGGACGCGTACCTGTCGCGCTTCGCGGCCGTGAAGGCGGGGCTGCCCATTGGCACGCCGGCGATGAACGTGAACCGCATCTGCGGCAGCGGCCTCGAAGCCATCAACACGGCCGCCCGGTACATCCAGGCGGGCGATGGCGAGATCGTGGTGGCGGGCGGCGCCGAGAACATGACGCGCATGCCCTTCTACCTGCGCAAGGCCCGCACCGGCTACCGCCTGGGCCACGACAGCATCGAAGACGGCATCATCCACCTGCTCAGCGACCCGTTTAAGGGCTACCACATGGGCATCACGGCCGAGAACCTGGCCGAACAGTTCGAAGTGACCCGGGCTGCCCAGGACGAGTTCGCGGCGGAGAGCCAGCGGCGCGCGCTGAACGCCATCGAGAAGGGGTACTTCAAGGAGCAGATCGTCCCGATTACCGTGCGCGCAGGCAAGGAAGAGCGCGTGTTCGATACCGACGAGCATCCACGCGCGACCACGCCCGACGCGCTCGCGAAGCTTCGCCCCGCCTTCAAGGACGGCGGCGTGGTGACGGCGGGCAACGCCAGCGGCATCAACGACGGCGCGGCCGCGATGGTCGTGATGTCGGCGTCGAAGGCGCGCGAGCTGGGTGTGACGCCACGCATGCGGCTGGTGGCGCGCGCCGAGGCGGGCGTCGAGCCGTCAATCATGGGGAGCGGCCCGATCCCGGCGGTGCGCAAGGCGCTCGAAAAGGCCCAGATGACGCTCGACCAGATCGACGTCATCGAACTGAACGAGGCGTTCGCCAGCGTGTCTTGCGCCTGCGCGAACGAGCTCTCGCTCGACCCGGAGAAGACCAACCCGAACGGCGGCGCGATCGCGCTCGGGCACCCCATCGGCGCCACGGGCACGATGCTCACCGTGAAGCTCATGTACGAGCTGGAGCGCACTGGCGGCCGCTACGGCCTGGTGAGCCTCTGCATCGGCGGCGGCCAGGGCATCGCGACGATCTTCGAACGCCTCGGCTAGACGGTCGACCGGCAGGACGACCGGGAGGCCGAACGGCCTCCCGGTTTTCGTTGTGCCGCGGCAGGGCTGGTTTCGTCACTCACAATAGCTAATAGCCAACAGCCTTCAAAAACTTCAGCATGGCCGCGTTCACCTCGTTCGGGCGTTCCTGTTGCGTCCAGTGGCCGCACCCGGGGAGGAGGATGGTCTCCTTGAGGTTGGGGACATGAACGGGGAGCTGGTCGAGGGCGGCGCGGTTGGAGGCGATAACGCCGTCGCGGTCGCCGGCGATGAAGAGGGCAGGCTGCATCATCTTCGCGCCATCGAAGGGCGCCATGAGCTCCCAGGTGCGGTCGACGTTCCGGTACCAGTTGAGGCCGCCGCGGAAGCCCGTTCGCTCGAACTCCTTCACGTAGAAGTCGAGGTCTTCGGGCGAGAGCCAGGTGTGCCAGTCGGGGCCAGGGTCGGCGCACCAGTCGAGGAAGGGGCGATCCTTCGGCATGGGCCGGAAGAGGGTGCCCGGCTCGGGGTCGCCCGAGGCGGAGTAGAGGAACGCGCGCATCGTCTTGCGCACATCGGCCGAAAGCTCCGCTTCGGCGATGCCCGGACGCTGGAAATAGAGGATGTAGAAGAAGTTGTCGCCCGCCATCATCTTCATCGCGTCGGTCGGGCGCATGGAGCCGCGCGGCGCGTAGGGCACGGAGAGGCCGATGACGGCACGGAAGCGGTCGGGGCGGAGGAGACCGGAGTTCCAGGCGACCGGTGCGCCCCAGTCGTGCCCGGCGATGACCGCCGTCTCTTCGCCGAGGGCATCGAGCAGTCCGACGATATCGCCGACGAGATGGAGCTGCGTGTAGGCGGCGATGTCGTGGGGCGCCTCGGTCTGGCCGTAGCCGCGCTGGTCGGGCGCGACGGCGTGATAGCCGGCCTCGGCGAGCGCCGTGATCTGGTAGCGCCAGGAGTACCAGGACTCCGGAAAGCCGTGGCAGAGGACGACGAGCGGCCCTTCGCCCGCTTCGGCGATATGCATGCGGATGCCGTTCGTATCGACGAAGCGGTGACGGATTTCGGTCAAGGGGTCGGACCTCCAGAAAGGATGCCGGACGATTGTGGTCAAGGCGCGAGCAGATGTCGAATGCAGTTCGAGGGATGTGGCGGCGGGCGGGTTTACCCGGCTGTTGCGCGGCAGCCCGGCAAACGTTGCGAGTTGCGGCAAAGGCTGGCGGTTCCCTCTAAGTGTTCGCCGACGAACCGAAACGGGCTTCGGACACGGTAGGGTGGAACAATGCAAGCGCGACAATCGAGATGGACCAGTCAATACGCCACGACATCAAGCGCCGTACCCCAGCTCCACGACGAGGTGTGCTTCCTGAGTGGCAAGCGGCTCGGTGCTGTTGTTGTCACGGGTGGGCGTGCGTTTAAAGTCCGGGTCGGCGAAGTGGAAGTGTGGCTCAACAGCGATGCCGTCTTCACCCGCGAAGGGGGACGTGTAACGCTGGTCTGCGACGCCGACGGGCTGCACCGCTATGCGCGGCTCCCGGCGGGGCGGTAACGGCGCGCGAGCGCGGCCACTGTCATACGGCCGAACGGCTCGCCGGGTGGGGACCGATCGGACGGCCCGGGAGATTTCTATCGTGTTACGATAGAAAACGTGCCTGGACC
>JBLNCO010000191.1:0-5847 GCA_050260715.1 Hyphomicrobiales bacterium
GCGTGCGCCTATCCTGTGGGCGCGGGTTCCAGCGGCGGAAGCTGCTCGTCGAGGTCCCGCCCGAGCGCCGCCATGTCATCGGCGTCGAACCGCTCCTGCGTCAGCTGGAACAGCTGGGCCTCTTCCCAGCGCACATGCGCCTTCAGCGTGGCCCCGAAGCGCGCGAGGGCGGCGCGGCGTTCGCCGGGATCGGCGCTATCGCGCATCGTGGCCACCAGGCCCTCCATGTACAGGTGGTCGAGGTGGGTGCGCTGCACGGCCTCGTGTTCGGGCGGCACATAGCGGATGAGCCGCGCGAGCAGGCACTCCTGTTCCCCGCGAAAGTGCGGCAACAGGCCCGCCGCCCAGAACCCGATGAGGTCCGCGTACAGCCGCTCGACGCCTTCGTCGTCCGCCTCCGGCAGCTCGAGTTCGATGCGGCGCGCCATGACGAGCGCGTGGTGGTGATCCCAGGAAAGGCGCACGAGCGCGGCATCACGCTTCATGCGCCCATCCTAACGAATCGCCTTGCCCGGGGTCCGGCTAGCGCGTGCCCGGCTCCATCCGGCGGTTCCGCGGCTCGTCGGGCCGGTCGCGGCCGCTCGCCGCGCCCACCAGGTCATCGAACAGGGCACGGTAGTTCACCATCGCCTGCCGCAGCTCCTCCGTCGTCGCGCGGTTCTCGTCGTTCTTCAGCGAAATCCCGTGCGCCTCGCGGTAGTTCGAAACCACCTGCGGGTGGTCGACCGAGATGTCCTCGGTCCGCCGTTCGAAGTCGCCGACCGGGTACCCCTCGAGCTCCATCACCTCAGCGATCAGCCGGTCCGCGTCGGTGATGGCGCCCTTCGGGTCATCGACGAACATCGATTGGGTCCGCTGCCATTTGGCGCTGTACTTCTCGCGGTTCCCCGCGGAAAGCGGCTTGATGTTCAGCTTCTCGACGCGCTTTTCGCGGGCGCGAAGTTGCTCTTCGGCGCGTTTCTTGTCGCCCAGGTCCGAAACGGTCTGGTCGTATTCGGGCCCGAAGCGGCTCTGCAGGCGGTCGCTTCGCCGCCGCCGCGCCGAGATAAGCGCCCAGGCGATGAGCGCGATGGCGACGATGATCACCGCCGCCACAATCACCCAGATCCACCAGTTGTCCATCGATCTCCTCCCTTTACACGGAAAGCAGGCGGCGGAAGAACGCGCGGTAGCGCTGCATCGCCTGGCGCAGGTCCTCGGTCGAAGCGTCCTCGCCCCTCGACCACTGGTCTTCCAGGTGCCGGCGCGCCGCAAGGAACCGCGAGCTCATGCGCTGCATCACGTCCGAGACCAGCCGGTCGGCGTCGGCCACGGCCTCTCGCGGGCTATCGACGAACCGCTGCTGGATCGTCTCCCATTCGCCGCGCAGGCCCTCCGAATCCTCGCCCGAAAACAGCTCCATCGGGCGCTCATCGAACGAACGCGGGAGTTCGGCGTCGCGGGTGCGGTCTTCCATCTCGCCGCGGCGGCGCTCGTCCGGCGCCGCGGCTCGCGCGCGGTCGTCCATCTCCCGGCGATCGCGGGTCGCGGCGTCGCGGGCACTATGCTCCTGGGCCATGTTCTACCTCCTCGGGTTCCGCCCGTCCTGCGTAACCTAGAGGCGGGTTCCTCGTACCCCGCTAACCCGGCGGGGCAGAGCGTGACGCCAGCCTTACAGCTGCTACGGTTTGCCGTGTTTGCTATTCGACTGCAATGTCGACGCGCGGGCTGAACCCTTCCCCGACGCTCCCCGCGGGGAACGACTCGCCCGCGACCACGACGGAAATCGCGGCCCCCGGGGCGTTCGCGCAGCCCGCCTCGCCGATTGCCCAGTCCACGCGGTAGCCACCCGCCGCGGTGGTCGCCGCGCTCGGGCCGGGCACGCCATCGAACAGCAGCGAAACGACGGTGCCCGGAGGGGCAGGCTCCCCATCGATGGTCAGGATGCCGAACACGGTCCCGGGTACCGAGGTGCCGCTGGGCGGGCAGTAGGCGAGCGGCGGCTCCGTCGGCGGAGGCGTGGGCGTCGCGGTCTCCGGTGCGGGCGGGCTGGTTGCCGTGGCGGCTGCGACGGTCGAGGTCCCGCCGGCGGATTCGCCCGGAGTGGTGGGTGTGGCTGTGGGCGATGGGCTCGCCGCGCGCGAGGGCACCGCTGACGGTGCCGGCAGCCCAGGGGGCGTGGGTGTCGGCCGGTCCTGCGCGCCCGCAACTGCGGCCGAAGGCGATGGCTCCGGAGCTCCGGGCAGCTCCGACGGGTTCACGCGGAGCACGCCGTTCCCGCCCCCGGAGGTCAGGAGCACGATGCCGGCGGCGGCGAGGAACATCCCGGCCATCCCGAGCGCGCTCCACCCCAGCGCCTCGCGGGCGGGCGTGCCGAACCACCGGCGGAAGAGCCGCGTGCCGCGCATCGCTCGCATTGTCGGCAGCGCCCCTGCCCCGGGCAACGCGAAGGCGCGGCCTCCTGGGAACGGAAAGGGGCGGCCGCGGGCCGCCCCTCGGTGCTACGCCGTCGCGGGCTGCTTCGCGAACGCCTCGTCGATCATGCGGTGGACCTCTTCGTCGGCGATCGCGATCACCCGGCCGTCGTCGTACTCGCGCATCACCATGTCGAGCACGCGCAGCAGGCGCGGGTCGCGCTTGTCGAGCCCGGCCGCCTCGCCGGGGCGGTGCTTCTGCATCCACATCAGCAACCCCGCGGCGCCGCTCTTATCGGTGATGGCCACCCCCGGCGGCCGGTTCAGCAGCTTCGTCGTGTCGAACGGGTTGTAGATCTCCTCGTCCTTGATCATCCCGTCGGCGTGGATGCCCGCGCGTGTGACGTTGAAGTTGTCGCCCACGAACGGCAGGCGCTGGTCGATGGTCTCGCCGATGCTCCGGTAGTAGTCCGCGATCTCGGAGATGACCGTCGTGTCGATGCCGTGCGTCTCTCCGGTCAGCCCGATGAGCCAGAACACAAGCGCCTCGATGGGCGTGTTCCCGCTCCGCTCGCCGATCCCGAGCAGCGTGCCGTTGTTCGAGCTCGCGCCATAAAGCCACGCCGCCACCCCGTTCGGGATGATCGCGTTCAGGTCGTTCTGGCCGTGGTACTCGAGTGCCTCCGAGGGCACGCCGGCTTCGTGGCGAAGCGCGTGCGTAAGGCGCGGGATGCCCCGCGGCAGCGCGGCGTGGGGGTCCGGGACGCCGACGCCCATTGTGTCGGGGTAGCGAATCTTCACCTGGATGCCCGCCTGGCGGCCGCGTTCCATCAGCGTCTGCACGAACGGCAGGACCACGTTGGAGAAGTCGGCCCGCGTGCTGTCCTCGATGTGCACCCGCGGCACCACGCCGTCAGCGAGCGCTGCGTCGACCACCTGCAGGTACGACTGCACGACCTTCTCGCGGGTCGAGCCGAGCTTTTTGAAGATGTGGTAGTCGGAGATGGAGCAAAGCATCCCGGTCTCGCTCAGGCCCGCCGCCCGCACGAGCTCGTAGTCCGCGAGTGTGGCGCGGATCCAGCCGGTCACCTGTGGGAAGTCGTAGCCGAGCGCCAGGCAGCGCTCGACCGCCTCGCGGTCCTTCTTCGTGTACAGGAAGAACTCCGACTGGCGGATCGTCCCCTTCGGGCCCCCCAGCCGGTGGAGCAGCTCGTAGAGGTGGACGATCTGGTCGACGCTGTACGGCGCGCGGCTCTGCTGGCCGTCCCGGAAGGTCGTGTCGGTCACCCAGATCTCGGACGCCGGGTCGAGTGGGACCGGTTCGCGTTCGAACTGCACGAGCGGCGGCAGCGAATAGGGAAAGATGTCGCGGAAGTAGTCGGGGCCTTCTTTGGAGGTATGTGCCTCGGGGTTGGCGAAGGTGAGCCAGGGAGCGGTCATTAGGAGCCGGCCTCCGATAGAGATGATTGTATACAATCACCTCCAGCCACCGTCTGCCACACCCATCGCGCTATCGCATCTCCCCACCCACATAGCCCCAACCTATGGACCGATAGCCCCACCGCCCCAGGAGCTGCGGCCCTCCGTGGCCGCATGACCAACACCCGCGTTCCCCTCCCGGGCTCCACCCGCCACCGGCCAAGCCCCAGGAGCCGCGGCCCTCCGTGGCCGCATGACCAACACCCGCGTTCCCCTCCCGGGCTCGACCCGCCACCGGCCAAGCCCAAGGAGCCGCGGCCTCCGTGGCCGCATGTCCAACACCCGCGTTCCCTCCCGGGCCCCACCCGCCACCGAGCCACCGCAGGGCGCGCGAAGCCAGCGCCCGGAACCAGGCGCCGCCGCCGGAAGCTCACCGCCGGCGCCCCGCCTCCCGGATCGGCCCGGCTACGTACCGGGTCCTACCGCCACCGCAACAAAAACGGCCCGCCCGTATCCACCGCCGCGATCGCCAGGTCCAGCGTCCCGCCTTCGTGGTCGACGACGATGCGGAGGTCCCGCGCGCCCTCCGCGTCCGGTTCGCTGCGCACCTCTTTCCGTTCGCGATCACGCGCACCGCGCCGTCGCTCTCCAGCGTGAACGCGTACCGCCCGGCCGGGAGCTCCCGCCAGTGCGCGCTCGCCACCAGCGACCAGTCGTCGTCGCGCAGTCCCGGGTACGGCGCCACCTCGTGCTCGACATCAAGCGTGTCCACGAACCCCCGGCTGTCTTCGACGCCGTCCGCGGGGCTGGGGCCCGTGAAGTACTGGACGAACCAGTTCTCGGGCGCCCCGAGGTCCGTTGGGGGGACGGCCGTTGGCGTGGGCGAAGATGGTACGGCCGTCGGCGTCACCGGCTCACCCAGCGTGATCGGACGCGGCTCGGTCTCCGTTCCCACCGCCGGGTTGCAGAAGCTGAGCGCGACCAGCACGGCGATCGCCAGCCCGGCCAGCCCGACCCATTCGCGCATCCCGAGGGCGTCCATTCCTGCCAGTGTCAGCGCGACGCCACAAAGCGCAACCAGCGGGTAATTCGCCGCAGACGATCCGCCCGCCGGCCCATGGCTACCGTACCGGCGTCGCGACGCCCGGCTCCGGCAGCTCGAACTGGCCGTCCCCGGCCGCGGGAAGATCCGTGCGGGCCTGGATCGCGGCCAGCCCGGAGCTCGCACGCGCAACCTGCAGGCGCAGGTCATCGCGCGAATTCCCGAGCATCGTGATCGCCCGCGAAAGCCGGCCTTCGACCTCCTCCTGGAGCATGCGCAGGCTCTGTTCCGCCGTTTCGATGTGCGCCGCGAGCTTCTCGATGTCGATGTCGCGCGACGTCCGCAGCACGGTCTGGAACACCAGCAACAGGTACGGGACGAACATGCTGTGGGCGACGACCACCACGGACTCGCTCGCGCACTGGCCCTGCACCGCCCCGCAGAGTTCGAACACGGCATCGGGCACGACCGCCACGCCGAAGTTCAGCGTCACCTCCGGGTTCAGGTACTTCCGGACCTCGCGCGCCTTTTCGAGCACCGCCGACTCGATCTGTGCCTTGAGCCGCTGCTGCTCCGCGGGTTCCTCGGTTGCGCTGAACTGTTCGAGCAGGGAGGTCGCTGGCCACTTGCTGTCGATCGGCAGGACCAGCCCATTCGGCAGCCGCAGCCCGAATTCGCACGTCCGGTTCCCCACCCGGAAGTTGCGCACCTGCCATTCGGCCGGCAGCCGGCTGAACACGAGCTCGACCAGGTTCTCGCCGCCGGCGCCCTTCGTGGCCGTGCCCGCGATGACCTGTTCGAGCCGGTGGATCGAACGCGCCGTCTCGTCCTCCAGCGATTCGCGGGCGCGCGCCCGGCTCTGCAACTCCGTCAGCCCTTCGCGCGCCCGGGCCAGCTCGCCGCGGATGCTCTCGGTCGATTCGCGAAGCCCGGTCGCCAGCGTCGCCGTCTGCGCGAGCCCGTTGTCCAGCCGCGCCAGGCCTTCGCGCACGC
>JBLNCO010000192.1:0-3844 GCA_050260715.1 Hyphomicrobiales bacterium
CTTCGTCCCCGAAGGCGGCGATACCGGCCGCTCGCTCCACATCCATGAGCGCGAAGTTTCCGCCGCTGCCGGCCACTGGGACTACCTCGCCCTGGGCCATTGGGAGCCCCATGCCGACGTCAGCTCCGGCGGCATGACCGCCATCTACTCCGGTGCACCCCTCGCGCTCAGCGACGCCAACCGGCGCGCCGGGTGGGCCGCGGTGGTCGATTTCGACGGCCAGGGCACCCGCTGGCAACTCCACCGCGTCGACCCGCGGCCCGCCCCGGAAGCCGCGAAATGAGCCTGCCGCTACGTTCGATCCGGGCCCCGTTGCCTTGCCCCAGAGGGGCGCCCAAACTACGATGACTGGGTAGGCGACCGCGGCCCCGTGGTGTAGCGGCCTAACATGCCACCCTGTCAAGGTGGAGATCGGCGGTTCGAATCCGCTCGGGGTCGCCAGCTCTTTTCCGCTTGCGAGCCGAGTACAGAAATGGCGAAGGCCCCTCCTCCGGGAGGGGCCTTTCACGTGTAGTCCGGTTGCCGTCAGCGGGGACCTTCGCGTCACGCGCCCGTGTACATCGACCCGCTGATCTCCGCGAGCTTCCGCCAGTGGTGCTCGGTCTGGATACGCCGCACCGTGCCCGAGCGGGACCGCATGACCAGCGACTCGCTCGTGGCGCCGCCAGCCACGTACTCCACGCCGCGCAGCAGTTCGCCCGTCGTCACGCCGCTCGCCGCGAACATGCAGTCGTCGCTCCGTACCAGGTCGTCGATCGTCAGCACGCGGTTCAGTTCGAGGCCACGCTCGGCCGCCAGGCGCCGGTCGTCGTCGTTGCGCGGCCACAGGCGCCCTTGGAAGTCGCCGTCGACGCATTTCAGCGCGCACGCCGCAACCACGCCCTCCGGCGAGCCGCCGATGCCGACCATCATGTCGACGCCCGTGCCCGCCAGCGCCGTCGAGACCGCTGCGGGGGCGTCGCCATCGGTGATAAACCGGATGCGCGCGCCCGCAGCTCGCACCTGGTCGGCGATCTCCGTGTTCCGGTCGCGATCGAGGATAATGACTGTCACTTCTTCGACCGCGATGCCCTTCGCCTTCGCGACCTGCTCGATGTTCCACGAAACCGGCGCGGCCAGGTCGATCATCCCCTTCGCCGCCGGCCCGACCGCGATCTTCTCCATGTAGAAGATGTCGTGCGGGTTGTAGAGCGTGCCCCGCGGCGCGCAGGCGATGACGCTTACCGCACCCGGTCGCCCGAGCGCCGTCAGGCGCGTCCCTTCCAGGGGGTCCACGGCGACGTCGAGCTGCGGCCCGCGGCCATTCCCGACCCGTTCGCCGTTGAAGAGCATCGGTGCTTCGTCCTTCTCGCCTTCGCCGATGACGATGATGCCGTCCATGCTCACGGTGTCGAGCATCATCCGCATGGCGTTGACGGCCGCACCGTCGGCTGCGTTCTTTTCGCCGCGGCCCACCCAGCGCGCCGCAGCGAGCGCCGCCGCCTCGGTTGTCCGCACGAGCTCCATCGCAATGTTGCGATCCGGGACCTGTTCGTTCCTCACGGGTTCACTCCAAGTTCGTTTGCGACTGGCTTCAGCGCCTCGGCGACGAAGAGGATGTGCTCATCGAAATCCACGCCGAGGTCGGCCGCGCCCTTCAGCAGGTCGTCGCGGTTTACGCTCCGCGCGAATGCCTTGTCCTTGATCTTCTTGCGGACGCTTTTCGGTTCGATTGCCGAAAGGGATTTATCGGGCTTCACCAGTGCGCACGCGGTGATGAACCCCGAGAGCTCGTCGCTCGCGAAAATCGCGCGGTCCATCTTCGATGTGTACTCGAGCCCGAGGAAGGGCGCGTGACAGAGGATCGCGTAGCGGATGTCCTCTGGCACGCCGCGCGCAGCGAGGATTTTCGAACCCTCCTGCGGGTGCAGGTCCTCCGTCGGGTGAATCTCCCAGTCGAAGTCATGCAGCAGCCCGACGATCCCCCATTTCTCTTCGTCTTCGTGGTAGTGCCGCGCATAGGCGCGCATCACCGCTTCGACCGCGAGCCCGTGCTTCCGGGTCCGCTCTTCTTTCGAGTACTCCAACAAGATGTTCCAGGCGTCGTCCCGATGCATGCAGCGTCCCTGCGCCGGCGTTCCGGCGCCACGGGCATCCTACCAGAGGGTAAGTTGCTGCAGAATGGCGAACTCGTTTGGGATGCGCCTATTGCCGCTAAACTGGCTTCCCCGTCAGGAACATCAGCCCCTTCGCCAGCACCTCGCCCGCGAACACCGCACCCATACAGATGTACAGCAGGCCCGTCGCGCTCTGCATCGCCTTAATCTCCGTGGTCTTCAGCGACATAATCGCGAGGATCACCGGGAACACGATGCCAACGCCAATGCGCAGGTAGAGTGCCGGGTTCGCGAACAGCCCCACATCGACCGGGTTCGCCGGCGTTGGCGTTTCGCGCACGGGTACCGCCAGGTTGATGACCAGCACGACGATCTGGAACCCGAGCGCCACGATCAGCACCCACGCAAGGTCGCGCAGTGGCCACGATGGCAACGAACCTTCCGTCAGGTACCAGTGACCCCAGACCATCGAAACCGACACGCCGCCCATCGCCAGCGTGCCCGCGAGCAGCGCCAGCAGGATGCCCGGGTACCCCCACGTCGGCGGCGCGAGGATCGCCGCCATGATGCCGATGACCAGCACCCCCGCGATGCTCCCGGCGATGCCCGCCAGCCGCCCGAGCGGGTCCCAGCCCATGAACGCGCAGAACATGTAGAACGCGCTCGCAAACGTCACCACCATCAGCGCCCGTTTCGCTGCATCGAAGCCGTCCGGGTCGATCTGGTAGCCGTCGATATCGGTCCCGATGTCCAGCGTGGCGGCCGTCCACCACGTCAGCGCACCCGCGATCGCCACGCAGAGCGCCATCGTCATCACGAAGCCGCGCGTCACGCCGCCGCGAAGGTCGCTGCCCAGCGTGATCCAGAGGCTGCCGATGGTCAGTTCGGCCAGGATCAGCAGCAGGGTGTAGGGCAACGCAGCGACGTTCACGCCACCGAGTGTAGGCCGCCCGCCCAGTAGGATCAGTTATGCCCGGTAAGGCATACGCCACGGCCCACGCCCGCGCTTAGCCCGCAACGCCGCTGGCGAATCGCCAATCGCCAATCGTCAATCCCTACGGCCGGTATCCGCGCTTCCGCGGACCCAGCTGCGTCGCCTCCACGCGGTACGCCTGTTCCACCCAGTCGCAGAGGATCGGCCGTGTGTCCCGCGGGTCGATGATGTGCTCGATCCCGAACGCCTCCGCCGTCCGGAACGGCGATCGTACGGCGTTCAGCTTATCCTCGAGCTCGGCGCGAAGCTGCTCGGGATTCGGGTGCGCCGCCAGGTCCCGCTTGTACGCCGCCTCGATGCCGCCCTCGATCGGCAGGCTGCCCCAGTCGCCGCTCGGCCAGGCGTAGCGCAGGTTCAGCGCCGCCGTGTTCGCATGTGCCGCCCCGGCAACGCCGAACGCCCGCCGCATGATGATCGTCACCCACGGCACCTGCGCCTGGAACACGGCCGCCATCGCACGCGCGCCCTTGCGAATGGTCGCCGCCTTTTCGCCCGCAGTGCCGATGACGAAGCCCGGCTGGTCGAGCAGGTTCACCGCTGGCAGGTGGAACGTGTCGCAGAGGTCGACGAAGCGGGCCATCTTCTCGGAGGCGTCCGCCGTCAGCCCGCCGCCGTAATAGTAGGGGTCGTTCGCGAGCAACCCGACCGGGTAGCCGTGCAGCCGCGCGAACCCGGTCACCACCGACCCGCCCCAGCCGCCGCCGATCTCGAAGAACGAACACCGGTCGACGATGGCATCGATGATGTCGCGCAC
>JBLNCO010000193.1:0-4451 GCA_050260715.1 Hyphomicrobiales bacterium
CCATCGTCCTTCCCGTCGTCGGGGACGATTTCCTCGGGCTGCTGGGTGCGGTGACACTCCACGATGGCGCGAACCACCGCATCGCCGAGGGCCGCCGAGAGGCTTCGGCCGGGACGGAGGAACGTGCGGTCTCTTAGCTGACGCATCGCCCCAGGGTCCTCCTGCATGTCTCTACTGGTTCGAGTCTCTTTCCCCCGGTTGTCGCTTACATCCCCAGAATGTGGCATTTTCGCCAGCGCCATCGTGGGGCATCGCGCCGAACGCGGGGGCGAAGCGCCTCCCGGCGAAAGTTGCGCATCGCAACCATCTGTTTACGAAGCCTCGCCCGGCTTTTTCCCGAACCGGACGGTTTCGCACTTCCGTCCGGCTACGGGGTTGTCCAAGCTGCGGGCGACGCCCCCACCCGTCGCAGCTCGAAGAACGGATGTGCTTATGCCTATCGACCGGGAGTTGGAGGCCGGCCAGCGGCGCGTTGCCGTCGTTGGGTTCAGCCGCAACTACCGCTCGTTCGAGGTGATTTCGGCGCTCGTCGAACGCGGTTTCCACATCATCGAACGGCCCTGCGACGAGCATATCGCGACGATCCTCGCGCGCATCGCGCCGGAGGTGGTCGTGCTCGCGATACGGCCGGCGGAGGCCGCGGACCTCGACGTGGTGCGCAAGATCGCCAGCGCGACCGACAGCGCCATCGTTGTGCTCGGCCCCGGACAGCATCACACCGGCTTCCGCGAGGCGCTCGAGGCGGGCGCCGATGCGTGCGTGAGCGAGGTGTTTGGCACCGGGCAGCTCGTCGCGCAGGTCGAGTCGCTGGTGCGCCGGGTTCGCCGGCGCGACGGGCCGGCGCGCACCGAAGACGACGTCATCGCCATCGGCGGGCTTCAGATCGATTTCCAGCGCAGGCTGATCTGGTTCAACGGCACACGCGTGCCGATGTCGCCCATCGAGTTCAAGATCATGGCGCTGCTGGTGAAGAACGCCGGACGCGTGCTCAGCCCCGAGGAGATCGCGGCGGCGGTGCACGAATACCCGCACTCGGCGCGGCAGGCACGCGACGTGAAGGTGTACGTGCGGCGGCTCCGGCAGAAGCTCGAAGCGGTCGCCCCGGGAACCCGCTACATCTTCAACACCCGCGGCTTCGGGTACATCTTCGACCCCAATTTCGTGTCCGAGCAGATGGACCCCGACCTCGACATCTCGGCCGAGGCGAGGGACGGTCACGAACCGCCCCGGATGTGGCGAATGGGCTAGTCGGCGGTCTCGCCCGCGGCGCCGGGCGCCGTGACGCGCTGGCCGAGGCCAAGGCGGTAGGCCGCGCCGACCATCCCCAGCGCGATGGCGAAGAGGACATCGCCAGGCACGAAGTAGAAGAACGGCGACGCCCCGGCGTAGGCGATGATCGCGAGGAACGGGAACCAGGGGAGCAGCGAATCCCAGCGGCGGACGAGCCGGAACGACTCGCGGATGGCCAGCGCGAAGAGCGCGACGATCGCGATGAGCCCGCCGACGCCCGTGCGCAGGACCATCGACCCGTAGGAGTTGTGGACGTTGTGGATGCGCCCCTGGTCGTCGGCGTACGCCTGGAGCGCGTAGGGCGATGCCCAGAGGGGCAGCTGGTAGACTGTGCCCGCGCCGCGCCCGATGAGGGCGGCCATCGGGTCGGAGCGCACCTGCTCCTTGACCAGTGAGAGCTCGAGCGACCGCTCGGAGGCCGAGGCGTCTTCGCCGTTGGAGGCGAGCTGCACGCGATGGGTCATCGAATCTGCGACTTCGCTCACGAACCGCGGGATCGAAGGGATGAGGAGTGCGCCGAGGATGACCGCCGGCCCCAGGAGCAGGACCGCGAGGGACGCGCCGCGCGCAAGCCCGAGCGCCTTCTTCGGGCGCGTCAGGAGCGGCACGACCAGGAGGAGCCCGAGGGTCAGGATGTAGGTCCGGAAGCCGCGGGAGAGCCCGACGCCGAAGAGGAAGGCCGCGCTGTAGAGCGAGGCCATCCGGCCCAGCCCGGGGCGCACTTCGAACGCGAGAATGACGAACGCCAGCAGTCCGACGAGGTTCTGAATCCAGAAGACGCTCTTCACGCGCGTGGTGTCGTTCTGCACGAAGACCGTGGCGGCGTAATAGGCGTCGCGGAGGTGCTGGCCGAAGATGCAGATCGCGAGCGCGATGAGCACGACGCGGAGGTGCGCGGGCTTTTCGATCGCGTGCACGGTGACGAGGTAGATGAGCGGCAGCGAGACGATGCGGTACACATCGCCCGCGAGGTAGGAGAGGCTGTTGCCGCTCGCGAACCCGACCGTCCCGGCCATGAGCGCCAGCGCAGCGAACGCGAGCATCAGCCGATCGAGCGTCGCGGAGGCCGGGTGCACCAGGGTGAGCGTGCGCCCACGGGACAGGAGCGTGAACCCGGCGGCAAGCATCACCGCTGCACCCGAAACCGCGCCATATCGCTCGAGGCCCGCCCGCTGACCTTCATCGCCGGCCGAGGCGGGGAGGAACACAGCGACCGCCAGGGCACTGACCGCCACGATCACCACCACGGGCACCCACGGCAGCCGCTGGTAGGCGACGGCCGCGATCACCACCGCGGCCACGCCCGCCAGCGCGGCCGGAACCATCGGCGCGTGGCTCATCGAAACGCCCGCGAGAGCCGCGCCGGCCGCCGCGAGCAGCACGAGCGGGAGAATGGCGCTGCGCTCGAGAACATCGTCGACTGGCGGGATGCGGATCATGCGGCGCTCCTTGCGTACCGGGCGGCGGGCGGCCGGCGATATTCGTGGTGCGTATGGACGAGCACGACGCAGGCGCCGGCGAGCATGGCGAGCGCGGCGCCCGTCGCGCCCCAGGCGAACGTGAGCACCGCCCCGAGCGGGAGCGAGAGCCCCACGGACCAGGCGTACGCCCCGAACACCTCGCGGCTCTGGCCACGCGCCCGTACTGCCGCCAGCAGGATCCGGGAGAGGTACGACACGAACGCCTGCGCGGCGAGGAGGAGCAGTGCCGCCCCGGCGCCGTCGTCGCCGGCGCCGAAGACCATCGAGAGCAGCGGCCCGGCGAGCAGCGCGGCCGCGGCGCAGTACGCCGCCACCGGCCCGACGGTGCTCAGGAAGGTTTCGCGCACCAGGAGGGCCAGCGCCGCCTCGTCGTCGCGCTGCAAGGCCCGGGCGTAGCTCGCGGGCAGGACCGAATCGAACGCGATAAAGAGGACGTTCAGCGGACCGAAGATGGTCAGCGCGGCGCGCAGCGAGCCGGTCGCGGCAGTGCTCGCCAGCACGGCCGTGAGCGCGAGGTAGCCGTGGTTCGAAAGCACGTAGAGCACCTGGCCGCCAGCGAACCAGCGGCCCAGCCGGAGGAGCTCGCCGAGGACCGGCCGGTCGATCCGGTATCGGAGCCAGCCGCCCGCCGCCCCGAGCCCGGCGATCACGCCTGCGGCCGAGGTCACGGCGACCGCCACGATGGCCGTCGTGGGCGTCAGTTCGGAGCTGCGCCAGAGCCAGAAGAAGATGAACGGCTGCGGGCCATAGCTAACCACATCGGAAAGAAGGACCGCCCGGTAGCGGGCCTCGGTGATCAGGATGCGGCGGAGGAAGTCCTGCACCTGCCACGCGGCTAACGCGACCACCAGCGATGCGACGACGCTCCCGTCGGCCAGGCCGGGTATCACTCCCGCGGCGCCGACGGCCACGGCGAAGACCCCGGTGGCGGCGAGCTGCAGGATGAGCGCCGTGCTGGTCAGGCGGCGGTACTCCCGCGGCTTCGAGCCGGCGCCGAGGACGTTGTGCGGCTGCGTGACCAGCCCGAACGTGACCGCAATCAACGACACAAGCACGACATAAGCGAGTGCAAAGACGCCGAACGCCGAGGGGTCGAGCCCCCGCGCAGCGATAACCGTGGTGGCGAAGTTCGAGGCGGAGATGAGCCCCTGGTCGGCGAGCACGAGCCCGCCCGCGCGCAGCCGGCTGCGGGCGAGCGGGAGCCGGAGCAACGATCGGCGGGCGCCAATGGCGGGCGCGCTTGTCGTCATCGAATCACCTGGCGGCGGCCGGCTGGCGGCGGGCGGCCTCGTACCACTCGACCGTCCTGCGCAGGCCCTCTTCGAGGGTCGTCTTCGCGACGAACCCGAAGCGCTCCCGCGCACGGGTGGTGTCGAGCGCCCGGCGCGGCTGCCCGTCCGGCTTGGTGGTGTCCCAGCGGACCCCGCCGCGGTAGCCCGTCGCGCCGGCGATCATGGCGACGAGGTCGCGAATGGCGATTTCGCGCCCGACCCCGAGGTTCACGGGCTCGGGCGAGTTGTAGCGCTCGGCGGCGAGCACGATGCCTTCGGCGGCATCCTCGACGTAGAGGAACTCGCGCGAGGCACGGCCGCTGCCCCAGACCTCGATCGACTCGGCGCCGGCCTCGCGCGCTTCAACGCACTTGCGAATGAGGGCCGGGATGACGTGCGAGGTCTCGGG
>JBLNCO010000194.1:0-9705 GCA_050260715.1 Hyphomicrobiales bacterium
CCGCACCCATTCGACCGTGTTCCAGCCCATGTGCGGCACCTTCATGCCGGGGCGCGCCGGGAAGCGGCGGATTTCGCCGGGGAGGATGCCCAGGCACTCCTGGTGTCCGCCCTCTTCGGACCATTCGAACAGCGCCTGCAGCCCCATGCACACGCCCATGAACGGCCGCCCATCGCGGATGTAGGCGAGCAGCGGCTCGACGAGCCCGCGCGAGCGCAGGTTCTCCATCGTGTCGGCCGCGGCGCCAACGCCCGGCAGGATGACCGCGCCGGCGCCCGCGACGTCCTCGGCATCGGCCGAAACCACGGGCGCGGTGTCGACGTGCGCGACCGCCCGGGCGACGCTCCGGAGATTGCCCGCTCCGTAATCGACGATGACGACTGGGCCAGCCATGGAGAAGAAGTGTAGCATCTCGGGCGCCGGCGACTGGCCGGCCACGGTGGTTTCCGTGCTCGACAAGTATTGGCCGCTGTTCGGGCTTCGTATCTGCACGCCGCGCCTGGTCCTCCGCCTCCCCACCGACGACGACCTCGTCGCGCTCGCTCACCTCGTCGAGGCAGGGATCCACGACCCGGCCGTCATGCCGTTCGACGACCCGCCCTGGACCGACACACCGTCCCCGCGGCGCGAGCGGGAGTTCATGCAGCGGCAATGGGCCGCCCGGGCACTCTGGGACGCGACCTCGTGGCGGCTGCGGCTCATGGCCGAAGTCGATGGCTGCCCGATCGGCATGCAAGACCTGCTCGCCGAGGAGTTTTCGGCGCTGGGGGTGGTGGTGACGTACTCGTGGCTGGCGCAACGCGAGCAGGGCCGCGGCTACGGCAAGGAGATGCGGGCGGCGATCCTCCACCTCGCCTTCGAAGGGCTTGGCGCCCGCCTCGCGACCAGTGCCGCCTTCCACGACAACCAGCCTTCCATCGGCGTCTCGAAGGCGCTGGGCTACCGGGAGAACGGCCGCGACCTCGCCCTGCGCCGCGGCGTACCCACGGAGGAGATTCGCTTCGCCATCAGCCGCGAGGAGTGGCTCGCGCGGCGCCGCACCGACATCCGCATCGAAGGCCTGGAGCCCTGCCTTCCCCTGTTCGGACTGCCCGCATCGGGGACCTGAACCGGCTGGCTACTCTCAGGGGATGTAACTGCGGTTGATCTTCTTGTGCGCGAAGTAGATCCCGGCGCGGGTGTAGCTCTGCAGCCGCCGGCGGTGGGCCGGCATGGCGAACGACTCCTTCCGCTGGCAGAACCGCGCCAGCGGCTGTGCGACCGCGTCCCACGCCAGCTCCTCCGCGATTGCCCCCTGGTTCCGGCGGCACGTCTCCGCGAATTCGGCATCGTCCAGCAGCCGCTCGATCCCCGCGACCACCGCGTCGACGTCGCGCTCCGGGACCGTGATGCCCAGCTGGTCCTCGTCGACCCGTTCGGCAAGGACGTCGCCGCGCGTGCAGAGCAGCGGCACGCGCGCCCGGAACAGGTCGACGTAGCGCGTGCGAAACGCGAAGCGGCTCTCGATGTTCTCGTAGCCGAGGCACACGCTGGCATCGGCTTCGGCCAGGTAGTCGTCGATGCGCTCGTACGGTACCCAGCCTTCGAGGAAGAAGACGTTTCGCCCGTCGAGGCCCAGGTTCCTGGTGAGCGCGATGGCATCGCGGAGCACGCCCGCCTTCGGCCCGAACACCAGGTCGGGGTGGTTCGAGCCCATGAACACCAGCTTGACCTGAGGACGGCTCCTGGCGAGGCGCTCCATCGCGTGGAGCAACGTGAACGGGTCGTTCCACTCGGTGACGCCGCCGTTCCAGAGGAGGATGCGGTCACCGGCTTCGATGCCGGGGACCACGCCGCGCAGCACCGGGCCGCGCGGGTCCATCGGCCGCGACGAAACGCCGTAGGGCACGACGTCGACCAGCTTGCGAAGCGACGGGTCGCGTTCGTAGACGTCGGGCGGCACGAGGGCGAGCGCCATCAGCATGCCGATCCACATGTCCCGCTGGCGCTCGTCGGCGCAGAAGATGAAGTCGGCGAGGGTGAGCTGGAAGTTGATGTACCAGCGATTTCCGGCCATCCAGGTGCGCCGCCAGCGAGGTTGGATGTCGCGCTGGGACAGCTCCATCCATTCGACATAAAACGGCGTAAATGCGTCGAGCCCGAACCGCCTGCTCCCCATGAGGCGGGCGAACTGCGGAGGGAAGTTCCGCGCGATCGTGGTGTCGTGCGCGCGGGCGAGCGCTGTCGCTTCGCTGTTCGTCGTCCACTCCTGGAGCCGGACGTTCGGCGCGGGCGCTTCGACCGCGTCGCGGCCGGCGGGTACGGCGAGCGTGATTTCCGCTTCCGGGATCAGCCGTCCCAGCGCGCCGGCGAGCTGGTAGGCGCGGATGCCCGGACTGGCCATCCGCTGGCCGACGCCCGCTCGCGAAAGCATGAGGATACGGGTCACGTCGCTCTCCGTTCGGCGCTGTGCGAGGCCGCAGTGTACCCGTTCGCCCGGTTACGCGAACGCCGCGGCTACGCGCCCTGCCTGCCGCCGGCGTCGCGCAACAGGCGCAGGAAATCGGGGTCGCCCTGCAGCGACTGCAGCTTCGCATCGGCGGCGGCCTCGCGCGCGTAGGCGGGGTCGATCTGGACCGCCCGGCGGAGCTGCGCGAGCGCTTCGTCGCGGTTGCCCAGCGTGGCCGCCGCCTGGCCGGCGCCGTAGTGCGCGGCGGCATCCTCGGGGTCGATCGCCGCCGCCTGCTGAAAGTCCGCCAGGGCCTCCGACGGCTGGCCCCCGTGCAGGTGCGCCAGCCCGCGGTTCACCATCACGGTCGTGTCGCTCGGGTCGATCGCGAGCGCGGCGTTGAAGTCCGCGAGGGCCCCCTCGTAGTTCGCGCGATACAGCTGGAGCATGCCGCGGTTATTCAACGCGTCGGCATCGTTGGGCGAGAGTTCGAGCGCGCGGTTGTAGTCCGCCAGGGCGCCCTCGTAGTCGCCGGAGCGCGTGCGGGCGTTCGCGCGGTTGTAGTACCCGGCGGTCAGGTTCGGATCGGCTTCGACCGCCCGCGAGTAGCGGTCGATGGCCAGTCCGTACTGCCCGACGTTGAAGTAGACGTTGCCCTCGTCGAGGTAGGACTCGGCGTCGCGGCCGGCAGCCGGGACCGGCTCGGGGCGAACGTCCTGCAGGGCCTCTTCGATGGTCTCGGCGAGCGCTGCCGGCTCCGTTCCGGCGGCCGCTTCGGCGGTTGCGGCGGGCTGCTCGGGAGCCTGGGCAGGTGGCTCCGCTTCCGCCGGCGGCGCGGCCTCTTCCGCGAGCGCGTCGAGGGTAGCGGCGGCCGTCTCCTCCGCCGGGACCTCTTCGATAGGCTGTTCCGTGGCGGCAGGCTCCGGCTCGGCTTCGGCCCGCAGTGCCTCGGCGGGCGGCTCCACCCCGGCGGCTGGCTCCGCTTCGGGCTCCGCGGCCACGGGCTCGGCCTCGGCGGGCGCTTCGGTCTCGATCGCCGGGGCCTCGCTCGCCGACGATGGCTCCTGCTGCGGTTCCGCTGCTGTCTCCGCCTGCAACGCCTCTGCGGGCGGCTCGCCCTCGGCGGGCGCTTCCGCTGGCTCCGGCTCTGCGGCCTGCTGTTCCGCCGGCGTGGTCGCCCCGAAGCCGCTGATGGCCCCCGGATGCGCCGCAAAGCGCTCCGCCTCGGCCCGAAGCGCCTCGGCCGGCGAGCCGCCGGCCATCGCTTCGGGCGGTTCTTCGGGCTCTCCTTCGCGCACCTCGTCGGTCACGTCGTAGAGCGGCGTTGTTCCGAGCACCGCCGGCCCCGGCGTCGTGGTCGCGGGGAGCTCCACCGACTCCCCCTCGGGCGCGGGCGGCTCTTCGGCCACGTGCGCTTCGGAGGGCGGCGTTTCGGCCCCGGCTTCGGGTTCGGCTACCGGTTCGCCCTGCGGGACCTCCGCCGCGGCGTCGTAGAGGGGCGTCGTGTCGAGCACCGTCGCGCCCGGGGCGGTCGTCGCCGGGAGGTCGACGGCTTCGCCTTCGGTGACGGGCTCGGCTTCGGCCTGTTCGCCCGCTGGCGAAGGTGCTTCACCCGCCCCCGGCCCGGCCTCCTCTTCCTCGACCGTGGGTGGTTGCCAGGCGGGCGGCGGACTCCAGTCGGGGCCGGGGCCGCGGCGCCGCCAGCGGAGATAGAGGAGCACGGCGACCGCGGAAAGTGCGGCAACGACGAGGACGGCGCGCAGCCAACGCTTCACTGGCTCTCCTCTTCCGCCTGGCGTTCGAGCAGGTGCTCGGTTACCGCTACCAGGCCGTTGTACGCGTAGACAATGTAATCGCGCGGATGGAGATCGAGCTTCTTCTTCGTTTCCTTGCGAGCCGTCACCGGGTCCCATGAGCCGGTGAGCTCGATGGCTTCGTGGTCGATGCCCATTTCGAGCTCGTACAGCTCACCGTCTTCGCATACAACCACACACCCGCGCTCGGGGTCCGCCGCACTCTCCGCCTCGCACTCGATGGCGTTCGTGAAGAGCGCGTTCGGGAACGGCGGGAAGGGGTCGAGCTCGGCGCAGGCTTCCTTCAACAACTGACGCAACTGCCCGGCCGTCCGCTCGAGGACGACATCGGCCTGGGCTTTGCGGAGCAATGGGTCGCGTTCCATGGCAGCAAAAGTATAAGCGCCTATTCGAATTCGCACACCCACATTTCTCCCGCCCCTATGCGGCACCAGAGCGCCAGCCGCGCCTACTCGCTACGATGCCCCACGAATCCGGAGGTGAGCTATGAAGTTCGAAGATGTGAAGACCGTCGGCGTGCTCGGCGGGGGCGTCATGGGCGGCGGTATCGCCCAGATCTTCGCGACCGCGGGCTACAACATCGTCGTCCGCGACATCAGCCAGGAGGCCCTCGACAACACCCGCGCCAGCGCCTTCGATGGCAAGTGGGGGCTCAAGCGCGCGGTCGAAGTCGGCAAGCTCAAGTTCGACGACGCCGTCGCCGCCATGGAGCGCTTCACCTTCACCACGCGCCTCGAAGACCTCGCCGACAGCGACATCGTCATCGAGGCGATCCCCGAAAAGCTCGACCTGAAGCAGTCGGTGTTCAAGGAGCTGGACCAGGTGGTGAAGCCCGGGGCGATCTTCGCGTCGAACACCTCCGGCTTCGCGATCGCGGACGTCTCCCGCGACGTGTCGGCGGCGCGCAAGCCGCTCTTCCTCGGGATGCACTTCTCGAACCCGGTTACCACGATGCGCATGTGCGAAATCATCTACACGCCGGAGACCGCGGAAGAGACGATCGCCACCGCACGGCAGCTGGCCGAGGCGGCCGGACGGGCCGTCTCGATGGTGAAGGACGCGCCGGGCACCTACGGCTTCTTGCTGAACCGCATCTTCGGCGCCGCCTACCGGGAGGCGAAGGCGATTGTCGACGCCGGCATCGCCACCGAGGAGGACATCGACCGCGCGATGATCACCGGGCGGAACTGGCCGGCCGGGTTCTTCGGCCGGCGCGGGGGCATCGGCAAGGAGTGGTAGGGCGCCGCGCGAACGGCGAAACCTGTTCGTAACACTCGCGAAATGGGGACGAAACTGGCCCGCCCTAGCATCGCTGGAGCGAAGGCGGGGAATGCGTGTTCCGGGCCGGAGTGTCAAGAAACCGGGCGCGAAACATGAACTTCATCTGTGCACGGGCTCTTGCGCTCCCGCAAACCGTGAATCCGTTCACAATGTCCCCACGCCCTTTGTCGAGGAGTAACCAGCGTGACCCCTGAGGAGATCAAGAACTTCTGCGCCGCGAACAACATCCGATTCGTGGATGTGAAGTTCGTCGACCTGTTCGGCCTGTGGCAGCACCTGACGCGGCCCATCCACGAGCTGAACGACTGGACCGACTACGAGAACTCGCCCTGGCGCCGGGGCTACGGCTTCGATGGCTCCAGCATTCGCGGCTTCCAGAAGATCGAGGAGTCGGACATGCTGCTCGTGCCCGACCCCAACACCGCGATGATCGACCCCGCCATCGCCGCCCCGACGCTCTCGGTCATCTGCGACGTGGAGGACCCGGTCACCCGCCAGTCCTACAGCCGCGACCCGCGCTACGTGGCGAAGAAGGCCGAGCAGTACGTCCGCGATAGCGGCGTGGGCGACACGGTCTACATCGGTCCCGAGCTGGAGTTCTTCCTCTTCGACGAAGTGCGCTTCAACACGAACCAGCATTCGTCCTTCTACAGCATCGACTCCGACGAGGGCATCTGGAACACGGGCGCCGAAGCGAAGCTCGATGGGGGACTGAACCAGGGCTACCGGCTGCGCTACAAGGAAGGCTACTTCCCCGTTTCGCCCCACGACACGCAGACCGACATCCGCAACGAAATGGTCGAGGTCATGGAGGCCTGCGGCATCCAGGTCGAGCTGCACCACCACGAAGTGGCGACCGCCGGCCAGGCCGAAATCGACATGCGCTTCGACACGCTCCGCAACATGGCCGACAAGGCGATGCTCTACAAGTACATCGTCAAGAACGTCGCCAAGAAGCACGGCAAGGTCGCGACCTTCATGCCCAAGCCCATCTTCCAGGACAACGGCTCGGGCATGCACACCCACCTCAGCATCTGGAAGAACGGCGAGAACCTGTTCTTCGACGAGGCGGGTTACGCCATGACCAGCAAGATCTGCCGCGCCTACATCGCCGGCCTCATCAAGCACGGCAAGGCGCTCATGGCCTTCTGCGCGCCTACCACCAACAGCTACAAGCGGCTCGTGCCGGGCTACGAAGCGCCCGTGAACCTCGTCTACAGCGCCCGCAACCGCTCCGCGGCCTGCCGCATCCCGCTCGTCAGCCCCGACCCGCGCCAGAAGCGCGTCGAGTTCCGCCCGCCGGACCCGACCGCGAACCCGTACCTGGCGTTCTCCGCCATCCTTATGGCGGGCCTCGACGGCATCGAAAACGAGCTCGACCCGGGACCGCCGCTCGACAAGACGAACCTGTTCGACCTCAGCCCCGACGAGCTGGCGAACATCCCCACGGTCGCGCAGTCGCTCGAAGGGTCGCTCAAGGCGCTCGAAGAGGACCACGAGTTCCTGCTCAAGGGCGGCGTGTTCACGCCCGACCTCATTGAGACGTGGCTCGAGTGGAAGTACGAGAACGAGGTCGATGCGATGCGCATGCGGCCCCACCCGTACGAGTTCCACATGTACTTCGACGCCTAGCGGCGCCGCTGGCACGCACAGAAACGGGGGTCCTTCATCGAAGCACCTCCGTTTTGCGTTTCGGCCGTTTGCCGCCCTACTGCGAGACGGCGTGCTGCGTGTCGTTTTCGTGGCGCCGGTCGAACATGTAGCCCGACCCGCGAACGTTCAGGATGACCTCGCGGTCCGGGATAAGCCGCCGCAGCTTCCGCCGGATGCGCAGCACGTAGACCTTCAGTTGCGCGGTCGCCGAAGAGGTGGGCGCCGAAACGCCGGCCGCCTCCAGCATTTCGACCGGCGAGAGCACCTGGCCCGGGCGGGCCATCAGCGCGCGCAGGAGCTTGAACTCCATGAGCGTGAAGTGCACCGAACGCCCGCCGGCCCGGCCCGTCCTTGCGGCCGGGTCGAGGATGAGTTCGCCTGCCTGCAGCCCTTCGAAGAGTGGCGGGCTGTTCCCGATGAGCCGCTGGCCCCACGCCCCCACCAGCGCCTCGAGCACCCGCGATCCGTCGGATTCGCGCAGGTAGCAGTCCGCGCCAGCGGCAAGGGCCTCGCTCACGGCGCTGCTATTGAAGGTCCGCAGCACGAGGATGATCGGGGCGGCCGTTTGCGACCGGATCTCCTGGATCGCCTCCGCTTCGTCTTCGCCGCCCGTTTCGACGACGAACAGGATGAGCGATGGCGGCACGCTCTGGAGCACTTCGCTCACGTTCTCATCGAAGGGCCGCTCGGTCACCAGGAATTGCTGCCGCAAGAGCAACGCCAGCACATCGCCTGTGGTATAGGCGCGGGTATGCAACACGAGCGCCAGCAGCGACTCCGAAATCGAGGTGCGCGGCTCATCCTGCCCCTCGCTGCGCTCTGGCGGGTCGACGGAGCTCAACATCCACGGCTCTCCCCGCGAGCCGCCGCGTCCAAACCCGGTGTCGAAATCGATTGGCAAATCACGGTGCTGACTCTTCACAGCGCCCCTGGACCTTTCCCGGCCGCGCCGGCGTAGGCGACCCCGGGCGGGCATCGCCGGTGGCGGCGATCGGACGCGCCGGGTCACCCGCAACAACAGCCCCCGCGGGCACGTCTCGCGTGACTACCGCGCCTGCGCCCACCACCGCGTAGTCGCCAATGGTCACGCCTTTGAGGATGATCGCCCCGCATCCGATCAGGACGTGGTCGCCAATCACGATGGGGGCGGTTCGGGACCGGCCTGGCGGGTCGTGCTGGTCCGAGTCGATGATGGTCGTGTTCCAGGAGATCGAGCAGTACTGCCCGATGGTTATGGACTCCGCGCAATTCACGGTCGCATGCCGGTTGACGAACGTGCCCTTCCCGATTGTGAGCGTCGCCCCCGCGTGGACCTCGATGTGCACCCCTTCCGAAAGCAGCAGCACGTCGGCCTTCAGCGTCCCGCGGTTCTGGATGCGTGCGAGCGGCCGCCCTCCGTGGCACGTGATGAGCTTCGCCGAAGTGAAGCGAGGCCGAAGCAGCAGCCCCCTGAGGGTCGGCTTGAGGCCGTAGCGGCGAATGGACGCAAGCGAGGCGGGAAGGCGATCATCCCGGCCCCGGCTCCCCACACCCCGTTGCACAGCCAGCCGGGCGCTCACGAGCCCCCTCCGGCTACAACTTCGAGGTGCCGCTTCGCATTCGCACTCCGTGATCCCGCGTTGCGCCGGCCCATCACCCGCGCCGGCACCCCGGCCACCGTCGTCCCTTCGGGAACGTCTTCGAGTACCACGGCACCGGCTGCCACCGCTGCCCCCCGGTGGACCGTGACGGGTCCGAGCACTTTCGCGCCTGTCCCGATGAGCACGTCATCTTCGATCGTAGGGAATGCGGGCCGGTCCCGCAGGCCGATCGTTACCCCGCTCTGAATGGTGACGTTCCGCCCGATCCGCTCGGCCGTGATGACCGTGCCCACGGTGTGCACGAGGTAGAGTCCACCGCCGATCGGCACCGATGGCGGAAGCTCGAAGCTGTGCAGCGTGACGTTGAGCTGGGTAAGCAGCGTTGGCACGAACGGCATCCGCGCACGCGAGGCCCAGGATGCGAGACGAAGGATCAGCGTGGCGCGCAGCCCGTTGTAGCGGACGATCGATGCAGCCTTCGCCCACGGCGAACGGCCAAGGTCCCAGCCGAATCGTTCCCAGGCGTGCCAGTCTTCGCGCCACGGCTCCAGGAAATACGTTCGGAACGAGTTCATGCCGGGTCCTCCTGCACCTGTCGAAGGAAGCGAAGCGGCGCGGCCAGCTGCTCCCTCGAGCGCGGCGCCAGCCCCAACGCCAGGAAAAGCACGCCGTAGATCGCCAGCGCGGCGGCCGCGCCCGCAATCGCCGAGATGGGCAGCACCAGGAGAAACGCCGCCATCGCCAGCACCCCGCTTGCGATGACGCGCCGGCCGCGGTGGTCCACGAGCCGGGCGCGCAGGCCCGCGGGCGAGGCGACGGCTCCCGCGACGGTCATTCCGAGCTCCACGATCGTCAGGCCCACGGCCGCGCCCAGCGCCGCGTTGTCGAAGCGCTGTTCGAACAGCGGGATGAGGCAAAGGTTGAGCGCGACCTTCGCGGCGAGCGCGCC
>JBLNCO010000195.1:0-2572 GCA_050260715.1 Hyphomicrobiales bacterium
CGGGGGTCCCGCGTTCCCGGACGAAGGCGTGCATGCGGGCGAGATGCTCGCCGAGGCGTTCGGCGCCGTCTTCGTCGAGGTCGGCGTCGAGGGCCACGTCGAGCAGGTTGAGCTCGGCGACGTCGTCTTCGGCGAGTTCGAACTGACCTTCGCCCATGAGCCGAACGATCATCGTCCTGCCTCCAGTTGCGGCGGTTGTGCGGGCGCGGCAAGTTCGCGCCGCAGGGTCTCGAGCTCGGCTTCCACGGCATAGCTCGCGCCGAGCTGGTCGAGCTCGCGGTCGAGCGAGCCCGCGGGGTCGAGCTGGTCATCGAGGGCGCCGCTGGCGATGAGCTCGCCGATGGCATCGCCGCGAGCACGGAGCGAGGCGGTCTTGTCCTCGGCGCGCTGGATGGCGAAGCCAACGTCGCTCATCTCCTCGGAGAGGCCGGTTATCGACTCGCTGATACGGACCGTCGCGCGGGCGGCCGTGTACTGGGCCTTCACGACCTCCTTGCGGGAGCGGAACGCCTCGACCCTGGCGGCGAGCCGCCGTTCGGCCGCGACCAGCCGGTCCTGTTCGGCCTGGAGCTGTTCGACCTGGGCATCAAAACCGGCGATCTGGGCCGCAGCGGCCTGCTTGCGCTCGAGCGCGGCACGCGCGAGGTCTTCGCGGCCAAGCGCCATGGCCTCGCGTGCCCGGGCGTCGAATTTCGCGAGCTGGCCGCGGTGCTCTTCGGCCTGTAACTGCAGCCGGCGCTTCGCCGCGGTGACCTCGACCACGCCGCGCTTCACATCGCGGAGCATGGCGAGTTGTTTCTCGTAGCTGAGGTCGAGCATCTCGCGCGGGTCTTCGGCCGCATCGAGCGCCCGGTTGGCTTTGGCTTCGAAGATGGTCTTTATCCGCTTCAGCATGGTCATTCTCCTTCGGGGGTTACGAGCGGACGGGCCCGGTGTTCGGACCCGGGAAGGTGCGGTGGGTGTTCGACGATGAGCACGTTTCCGCGGCGGACGCGGATGAGCGATGCCGTGATGGCGATGGCGAGGATCCCGACGATGACGGCGAGGCTGAGCAGCGCGGGCACGTGGTAGACGCCGCCGAGCAGCATCTTGCCGCCGACGAACACGAGGATCGCCGCGAGCGCGGGCTTCAGGTAGTGCAGGCCGACGAGGTAGCCGGAAACGACGAAGAAGAGGGCTCGCAGGCCGAGGATCGCGAACACGTTCGACGTGAAGACGATGAACGGGTCGTCCGTGACGGCGTAGATCGCGGGGATGGAGTCGACCGCGAAGATGAGGTCGGTGCTTTCGATGAGGAGCAGCACCAGGAGGAGCGGCGTGAAGTACAGGACGCCCTGGCGGCGCACGGCGAAGCGCTGCCCCTCGTACCCCTCGGTGACGGGGCGGAGGCGCCGGGCGAAGCGCACGAGGCGGTTCCCCTCGAGGGAGGGGGCTTCGTCTTCGCTGCGCAGGAACCTGATGCCGGTGAAGACCAGGAAGGCGCCGAACAGGTAGACCACCCAGTGCAGCGTGCCGAGCAGGAGGCCGGCGGCGGCGATGAGCAGCGCACGCATCACGAGCGCACCGAGGATGCCCCAGAAGAGCACGCGGTGCAGGTACGCGGGCGGCACCGCGAAGGTGGAGAAGATGAGCAGGAAGATGAAGACGTTGTCGATGCTGAGCGACTTTTCGATCAGGTAGCCGGTTGTCCATTCGAGGCCGGCGCCGGTGCCCATGAAGACGTAGACGCCGATGTTGAAGACGACCGCGAGGCCGATCCACACGGCGCTCCAGGCCAGCGCTTCGCGGCGGCGGACTTCGTGGGCGTCGCGGTGGAACAAGCCAAGGTCGAGCGCGAGCATGCCGAGGACGAAGGCGAGGAAGAGGGCCCAGGGCAGAGCTTCGGTGAGCACGAGCAACTCCAGGGAACGGTGTGCGGAACCAGCGGCCGGGCGGGGGCCAACGAGGTGGCGCCGGGCTCCCCGCCCTCGCCGCTAGCCGAGGCCGAGGTCCCTGCGGCCGTCGCCGCGATGGCGCGCGCGGCGGGCCGCACGGGAGCGCTCGTGCTCGCCTGCATCCGGCGGGAAGAAGGTGTGAGTGGGGCCGCCCGGCACATGGGGTGCGGGGGCGAGGCGCGTGTCGATGGCGCCGGGATGAATGTCGGACATGAAAAACACCTCCTGCGGTCCCGGTACAGAAAACCCCGGCCGCATCCAGTTGGATGAGCCAGGGTCTCACCGGGCGAGAAGGTGTCTCGCTCGCGTGGCCGGCAGCCCTGTGGACTGCGTATTGACGGCGCACGCGCCACCCCGGGGGACGGGGCGTCGGTTACTCCCCCTTGCTGTGGGTATCAACGGTACCGAACCGCCGCGAAGCAGGTCAACCGTTCCCGAAAATCGCGTTTTTCGGCGGGAGCTAGAGCGGCTCGCCGAGGCGCCGGACCGGTTCGGGCGGAAGGCCGGCGAGGAGCTCGAGCGCGCTGCGCCCGAGCACCGGGAGCGGCCCGGGGAGCACTTCGGCCAGTGGAGCAAGGACGAACGCCCGTTCCGCGATGCGCGGGTGGGGGACCACGAGGTCCGGGAGGCCGATGCGC
>JBLNCO010000196.1:0-9309 GCA_050260715.1 Hyphomicrobiales bacterium
GCGGGGGCGAGGGCCGCGGCTGCGGGGAGCGGGCACGCTTCGATCCTAGTGGGGCGGCGAACTCTCAGGGAAGGATGTAGATGTCGACGACGGGATTGCCCCAGCCCGGGTCGCCGGCCGATTCGGGGAAGCCGAGGTCGACGATGTTGCCCTTGATGGCGCCGCCCGTATCGGCCGCGAGGCACGTCCCGTAATCCGGCACGTAGAAGCGCGTGCCGAGCGGGATGACCGAAGGGTCGACGGCGCAGATGCCGTAGTCGACGAACACGCCGGTGGCCGTGCGGCCGTAGTTGGGGTCGTCGCGCGACCAGGCGCCATGGCTGGCGTTGTACCAGGTGGTGCGGACGGTCATCTTCTTCGTGAACGGGCCGTTGTAGCCGGGCGCGTTGAGCGTGGGCTTCGAAGTGGCACTGCCTTTGCCGCCGGTGATGTGGCGCGTGGGGATGGGCTCGACCGTGATGCCGCCGCCGGGCGCGAGGACGCGCCACACCTCGACGCCGTTCTTGTAGGTCACGCTGTAGTTCGTGACGCGCACGCCGGGCGTGCCGGGGATGACCTTTGTCGTCCCGGCGGGCAGGTTCGGGTCGGTCTCGTAGACGGTCGGCGGCTGGACGGGCTCCTCTACCTCTTCTGTGACGGTGCGCGTGAGGCCGATGGTGACGGTCAGGCCCTGCGTGATTGGCGTGTCGCGCGGCGGGCTGAGGATCTCGTCCGGGCCGGGGTCGACGCCGAGGACCGCGAGGACGTCGGCGACGGTCTGGGCCTGCGTGTAGAGCGTCTGTTCCTTGCCGTCGAGGATGACGGAGACGGTGCGGGCCTTGGCCAATCGCACGACCATCCCGGCGCTGACGGGGTCCTGGAGGCCGGGGCGCACAAGGTCGCCTTCGCGGACGGTCATGCCGAGGTCGGAAAGCAGGTCCTCGACCGTGGCCGCGGCGGACGAGGTCTCGAGCTTGAAGGTATCGATGTAGACGGTAACGGGCCGCGCGCGCTGGATGGAGACGGCGATGGGGGTATCGGAGGCTTCGGGCTCGCGGTAACGGCCGGGGATGCTGGAGACGGAACGGGACTTTTCGAGGCCGAAGAGCGGGCCGCTCGCGGCGGCGAGCTTCCCTTCGACGTAGACGCGGTCGCCGCTGCGGAGGTCGACTCCGGCATCGGCAAGGGCACCGGCGACGGTGGTGGCCTGGGTGCGGACTTCGACGAGTTCGCCATCGGCCGAGACGACGACCGGGCGGGCGCGCTGGACGGCGAGGCTCAGGTACTTGCCGCCGGCGCCAGAGAGCACGCGGTCGCCTGGCGCGAGCGAGACGGAGGCGGCTTCGAGGGCCTCGTCGCGGGCATCGAAGGTCGCGGAGACGCGGACACTCTGGCCGTCATTGAGGACGGTCACGTCCCGCTCTGGGAAGAGCCGGAACACGACGACAGCAAGCAGCAGCACCACGAAGATGGTTGCTGCATGATGCCGACCTCGGAAATGGCGGGGGGAAGGGAAGAGGTCGGACCGGGTGATGTGCTGTCCGGCGGCTCCGGTGCGCGCCCGTTGCCGGGGCGTCCGAAGGGCCTGGGCCAAAGTCACTCCTCGGTGCGATGTTTTGGCTCCCCGCTGGCTGCGAGGACGCAGAGAAAGTTCAGCCGTGCACCTGCTGTCGAACTGGTCGCCGGGCTTGACCTACGCCAGCAAGCTCGGACCCGGTTTACCTGCGGCACCCGAAGCATTCCACTTATGGCTGCTTCCTTCCGGACCTGACCAGGTTCATGGCGCTCCGCCGCGCAGGACCAGATCGTCAACGCCGCTTGACAAGGACAGTCCCCGATGAACCAGCCCTCGAGCAGGGATTCAACCCCGCTGTAGCGGATTGCGGGTTCAGGGCACCGCTAGCTCCCCGTCTAGCACGGCCGCGATCCACCCTACCTAGCGCCGCCGGGGCGGTCAAGATAGTTTCTGTTGCTGTGAAAAGTTATGACGAAATGGACTCTTCGCCCGTCCGCACGGCGACCAGCAGCGCGTTCGCCATCACCTTCTGGCCGGGCTGTACACCGATGGTTTCGACCACCCCGGCGGCGGGCGAACGGAGCTCGTTGTTCATCTTCATCGACTCCATGACCAGCAGGACGTCGCCCTGGTTCACCTGCTGCCCGACTTCGCAGCGGAGCTCGACGATGGAGCCGGTCATCGGCGCGGTAAGCGTGACGACGCCGGCGACCTGCGGACCGCGCTTTTCGCGCCGCGAGACCGGCCGCCACGGCCCGACATCGAGGTTGAACTGGTGGCGGCCGATGGTGACGAGCGCACCGCCGCGGCGCCGTTCGAGGTAGAGCTCGGTGGGGCGGTTATCGAGCATGAGGAGGTAGAGGCTGGAATCGCCGACGCGTTCGAGGGTGGCCACGCGCCAGTCGTCCCACGACTCGTGCTTGAGGTAAGTGGTGCCGTTTTCGCGGCGGAGCTCGATGGAGACGTCGTCGTCGCCGAGGCGGACTAGATACTTTTCGGCCATCGGCCCATGCCCCTCGCCTCTTCCATGCCGCTCATCTGTGCCCGCCAGCCGCTAAAGACGCGCGAACGGCCAGCGGCGGCCGGCTGCACGCCGTTCTGCGACTGGCCGTTGGCCGGGTGGCCGTTCGATTCGGCGCCAGCGCTCCCGGCGACCAGGAGCACGGCGGCGAGCTCGGCCGCTTCCTTCTGCTGCTCCACCGGTTCGGCCACGACCACCTGGTGGCGATCGAGGAAGCCGGTATCGATGCGGCCGCTGATAAAATCGGGCTGCTCGAGGATTTGGCGGAGGTACGGGATGTTCGTCGCCACGCCGACGACCCGGAACTCGGCGAGCGCGCGGATCATGCGGGTGCGGGCGCCCTCGCGGGTGCGGCCCCAGGCCGTGACCTTGGCGAGCAGGGAGTCGTAGTAGGGCGTGACTTCGATGCCGTCGTAGAGGCCGCTTTCGACGCGGATGCCCGGCCCGGCCGGTTCACGGGCGAACACCACGCGGCCCACCGACGGGAGGAAGTGGTTGAACGGGTCTTCGGCGACGATGCGGCACTCTATCGCCCAGCCGCGGGTGAGGAGCTCCTGTTCGTCGTAGGGGAGCTCTTCGCCGGCCGCGACGAGGATCTGGTCCTTCACGAGGTCGGTGCCCGTGGTGAGCTCGGTCACCGGGTGCTCGACCTGGAGGCGGGTGTTCATTTCGAGGAAGTAGTAGTCGCCCTGCTCGGTCAGCAGGAACTCGACGGTACCCACGTTGTGGTAGCGGGCTTCGCGCGCGAGGCGGACGGCGGCGCGGCCGAGCGACCGGCGCAGGTCGGGCGTGACGGCGGCGCTTGGCGATTCCTCGATGAGCTTCTGGTGGCGCCGCTGGATGGAACACTCGCGTTCGCCAAGCGAGACGATGTTGCCGTGCTTATCGGCGATCACCTGAATCTCGATGTGGCGCACGGGGTTCAGGTTCTTTTCGATGTAGATGGTCGGGTTGCCGAAGGCGGCCTGCGCTTCCTGGATGGCCCGGGCGGCCGCATCGCGCATGCCCTCGGGGCGCTCGACGAGCCGGATGCCGCGGCCCCCGCCCCCGGCGGCCGCCTTGACCATCACGGGAAAGCCGATGCGCTCGGCAACCGCGATCGCCTCCTCGACGGACGCGACCTCGGGGCTCCCGGGCACGACCGGCAAGCCGGCCGCGATCGCCATTTCGCGAGCGGCGATCTTGTCGCCCAGCCTGCGCATGGATTCGGGCGAGGGGCCGATGAACGTCAGGCCGGCCTGTTCGCAGGCTTCGGCGAAGTCGGCATTTTCGGCGAGGAAGCCGTAGCCGGGATGGATGGCGTCGGCGCCAGCGGCGAGGGCGACTTCGATGATGCGGTCGCCGCGAAGGTAGCTCTGACGGGCATCGGCGGGGCCGATGTAGTGGGCCTCATCGGCGTAGCGGACATGCTGGGAGAGGCGATCCACTTCGGAGTAAATCGCTACAGAGGGAATGCTGAGATCACGGAGGCCGCGGACGATGCGCAGGGCAATTTCGCCACGGTTGGCAACGAGAACTTTTCGGAACAATGAACTCCCCGGTGGGCGGTCTCCGGAGCGAAAGCATACAGGGTTTCGGGGCTCGAACGCGAATGAACGGCGCGAATTGCTGGTACGGCCGCGAGCCGGGCCCTACGCTGAATCGCGCATATGGACGCCCATACCCTCCGCGTGCTCGAGTTCGAAAAGGTGCTCGGTCTGCTCGCCGCCGAAACCGCGTTTAGCGCTGGCCGGGAGTTGGCCATGGAGGTGCGCCCGGCGACCAGCTACGACGAGGCGGCGCGCCTCCAGACGCAGACCGCCGAGGTGCGCCTGCTCGACCAGCAGGGGATCGACATTCCGTTTGCGGGTGCAAAGGACATCCGGCCGCTCATCCATGCGGCGTCAATCGGGCAGGTGCTGGACCCGTCGGAGCTCTCCGATGCGGCGCAGACGCTCAAGACGGCCTGGCGCGCGAAACAGGTCATCGAGCGCGTGCGCGACCGCGTGCCGAACGTGGCGCTGGTAGCCGACTACATCTCGGACTTCAGGCGGTTCACCGACGCGGTCGAGGAGGCAATTACGGCGCGCGGCGAGGTCGCGGACAGCGCGAGCGAGACGCTGGCGGCGACGCGGCGGGAACTCCGCGTGGCGCAGGACCGGCTCGACCAGCGCGCGCAGGCTGCGCTGGCCGACGCCGTGCGCCGGGGGATCGCGCAGGAGGGGCTGCTCACCGAACGCAACGGCCGGAAGGTCATCCCCATCAAGGCGGAGAACCGGGGCGCGCTCGCGGGCATCGTGCACGACGTGTCATCGAGCGGCGCGACGGTGTTCATCGAGCCGATGGGCGTGGTGGAAGCCGGGAACCAGGTGCGCGAGCTGCAGCTCGCGGAGGAGCGGGAGGTGCGGCGGGTGCTGCAGCGGCTCACCGCACTCCTCGGGGAACGCGAAGCCGAGGCGGTCGACAGC
This sequence comes from Hyphomicrobiales bacterium, assembly GCA_050260715.1. GTDB lineage: Bacteria > Chloroflexota > Dehalococcoidia > Tepidiformales > Tepidiformaceae > JALOAP01. Next base: position 4,964 of record JBLNCO010000196.1, read on the forward strand.
CTGCTGGCGCTCGGGCGGCTGGACCTGTTGGTCGCGAAGGTGCGGCTGGGCCGGCGCCTGAAGGCGGGCCTCCCGCCGCCGGGCGACGGCACGAGCTGGCTGCGGCGAAGCGGCACGACCGTCCTTTCCCGCGGCCGCCATCCGCTCCTGCGCGGCGACGTGGTGCCGATGGACATCGATGTCGGGGGCGAGACGCAGGGCGTGGTGATTACCGGGCCAAACACCGGCGGCAAGACGGTCGCGCTGAAGACGCTGGGCCTGCTGACGTTGATGGCCCAGGCGGGGCTCCCGGTGCCGTGTGACGACCAGAGCCAGGTCGTGGTGTACGAGCGCATCTACGCCGACATCGGCGACGAGCAATCCATCGAGCAGTCGCTGTCGACGTTCTCGTCGCACATGCGGAACATCAAGGGGATCCTGGGCCAGGCGGCGCCCGGGACCCTGGTGCTGCTCGACGAGCTGGGCGCCGGGACCGACCCGGCGGAGGGCGCAGCGCTCGCCCGGGCGGTGCTCGAAACGCTGCTCGACCGCGGCTGCACGGTGGTGGCGACGACGCATCATGGCGAACTGAAGGCGTTCGCGCACAACGACCCGCGGCTGCGGAATGCGTCGGTCGAATTCAACGTCGAGACGCTGAGCCCGACGTACCACCTGACGATCGGGCTCCCGGGGCAGTCGAACGCCATCGCCATCGCGCGGCGGCTGGGGCTGGACGAAGAGGTGCTCGAGCGGGCGTCAGCACAGCTTTCGCCCGAACACTTCGAGCTCGAATCGTTGCTTTCGGAGATCCGCGACGAGCGGACGGCAGCGGCCGAGGCTCGGCGCCGGGAAGAGCTGGCGCGCCAGGAATCGGAGGAGCTGCGGCTGGCGCTGGCCGAGCGGCGGGACCGGATCGAGCAGGAGCGCGCGGAGATCCTGCAGGCGGCGCAACGGGAGGCCGAAGACGCGGTCGCGCAGGTGCGGCGGGAACTGGACAACCTCCGCCGCCGGGCGGCCGAACGGCATTTCGACCCGCGCGAGGCGGAGGAGACGCTGCGGCGGCTGGACGAGGACCTCGGGCGGCTGAAGCAGCGGGCGAAGCCGGCGCGGCGCGAGGCGCCGGCGCAGCCCGTGGTGCGGGAGCTCGGCCCCGGCGACCGGGTCCACGTGCGGGACATCCCGCAGGTAGGCGAGGCGCTGACGGGCATCGGCGAAGACGGGCGCGTCGAGGTGCAATTCGGCGGGCTGCGGATGAAGGTGTCCATCGACCGGATCGACCGGGTGGAGCCGGCGCCCGGGAGCCCGGCGAAGGTAGCGCTGCCCGAACACGAACGGCCGAACGTGCCGATCGAGCTCGACCTGCGCGGCCAGCGCGCCGAGGAGGCGTTGCTCAACTTCGAGGCGTATGTCGACGACGCGTTCCGGGCGGGGCTGCCGTTCGTGCGCATCATCCATGGCAAGGGCACCGGGGCGTTGCGGGCGGCGATTCGCGAGGCGCTCAACGGGCACCCGCTCGTCCGGCGGTACGAGTCGGCCCCGCCCGAGCAGGGCGGTGAGGGCGTGACGGTCGCGGTGCTCGCCGGGTAGGCCTTCTGCGCAGCCCGTTCGCTGCCGATAGCACCACTATGAGGAACGACCAGCGTCCGCTGTGGCCATTGTTTGGCCTGTTCGCGTGCATCGCCGTGGTGTGCGGCTGGGCGCTCTACTCCGGCGCGGTCTACGACATGACGAGCGGCGCCTCGATCGGGTTGATCGCGACGATGGTGATTGTCGCCGTGGCGTTCTGCAGCGTGATCGCGGCGGCCGCCGTCCTCGCGGTTGCCGCGCAGCGCCCGAAGTCGCGGGTGCGCACCTTTTCGATCGACCGCAAGAGCCGCTGACGCGAAAAGGCCGCCCGAACGAGGGCGGCCTCCGTTCGTGGTGCCAGCCTGTGGCTAAACGCTCACCGGCTCCTTGCCGAGGTAGCGGTCCCTATCGGCGGCGGTCGCGGGCTTGTGCTTCACGTCTTCGGGCGTGAAGGCGCGTGTCCAGCAGGCGAACTCGAGCAGGATGCCGTCGGGATCCATGAAGTAGACGGAGCGGACGAACACGCCGGGCCCGAATTCGCGCGCGATGCCGTAGCGGCTATCGTCGTGGTTGAGGACGGGCGACGGGTTCAGTCCCTTCGCCTTGAGTTTCTCCACGTACTCGTCGAAGCGGTCGGCGGGGACATCGAAGGCGACGTGGTTCATCGAACCATGGGCGGTGGTGATTTCGGAGCCGACACCCGGCATGCCTGCGGGCGAAGAGACGCCCGGATGGGCCTGGGGCGCATTCGGGAACCAGAAGAAGGCGAGGCTGTCGCCGTTCCCGATGTCAAAGAAGAAGTGCTGGCCCATGTTGTTGGGCAGCTCGATGGTCTTGATGAGGGGCATGCCAAGCACGCCCTGGTAGAAGTCGACGGTGCGCTGCATGTCGCTGCAGACGAGGGCGAGGTGGTTGATGCCGTTCAGGGCGAACTCGTTGTTCTCGCGGGTCATTGCTTCCCTCCAGCGCCCGGGCGGGCGGCACTGTGCGTAGCGTACACCGCGGGGAAGCCCCCGGGGAGCTACCCGGCGCCGCGTGCCGGTAGAATCGCGGCACTTCACGCGAGGAGGGTCCCATGCCGCGGCTCAGGCAGGTTTCGAAGAGCGAAGCACCGCCCGAGGTGGCGGAGGTCTACCAACGGCTGTTCGGCGACCGCGACCCCGTAGCTGAACCGGGCACCGCGACCGGCACGCCGGGCAACTGGTGGACGGTGTTCGCGCTGGTGCCGGATGTGCTGGCGCATGCGGAGGCGGGGTTCGGGCTGCTGAGCAGCAAGCGGCGCGCGATGACGCCGTACCAGCGGGAGCTCGCGCTGACGCGGACGGGCTTCGCCGCCGCGAGCCAGTTCGTCTTTTCGCAGCACTGCAAGGCGGCGCGGGCAGCCGGCGTGCCCGAAGAGAAGCTGGCGGCGATCCCCGCGTGGGCCTCCGCTACCGTGTTCGACGACGCCGACCGGGCGCTGCTGGCTTACGTCGATGAGCTTGTGCTGGCGGATGGCCGGGTGCAGGACGCGACCTTCGAGCGGCTGCGCGGGTACCTCTCGGAGGAGGCGATTCTCGAGCTGACGTACGCGGCGTGCACCTACCGGCTGCACGCGACCATGTGCCGGGCACTGCGGCTCGAATACGACGACGTGGACGAGCGTGTAGCGGAGATCGCGGCCCCGGCGGGCGTCGCCAGCGCGGACGTCATGCGGGACATCAGCCGGTAGGAGGCAGAGAGACCGGTACGTCCGTCGCGTACCGGTCCTCCAGGTCCTGTGGGAGAAGCGCGCAGGCGGCGGCGCACCCGGGCCCATCCGCCCAGCCACATCCCCATCGGGTGCGCCGCCGCCTCTTCCCCACGATCGGCGTCCCATCCCCCGGTTGCCGTCGCTACTCCCGTGCTGAATATCGAAATGGCATCGGCGCTATGAAGTGCGGGCGGGTGGACGAACGGTGGCACGACGGCGGAAGAACGGTTGGCGGTGCGCCAGTGGTAGCCTGCGTGCGATGTACGACGTGGCGGTTGTGGGCGCGAGCGTGGCCGGGTCGGCGGTCGCGACGGCCCTCGCACGGATGGGGCTGCGCGTGGTGGCGCTCGAAAAGCGAGCCGCGGGCAGCCGGAAGGCCTGCGGCGAAGGACTCTTCCCCGCGGGCGTCCGGGCGCTCGCGGGGGTGCTGGGCGGTGAGGTGCCGGACGGCGCGGCCATCAGCGGGGTGCGATTCCACGCGGGCGGGCACATCGCGACCGGCCACTTTCGTGGCGGCGAGGGCCTGGGAATCGACCGCGGCGCGCTGGATGTCGCGCTTCGCCGGGCGGCGGCCTGCGCCGGCGCGGAGATCCGGGAGGGCGTGACCGTCACGGGCCTCGCCGTGGCGGATGGCCGGGTTCGGGCGGTGGAGACGAACTGCGGCCGCGTGGAAGCGCGGGCGTTCGTCGCAGCGGACGGGCTGGGGTCTCGGTTGCGGCGGCTCTCGGGCCTGGACGTACCCGGTATCGGGCGGCGCTATGGCGTGACCGCCCACATTGGCGCCGATGGCCCGACGGCGGGCTTCGTAGACGTTGTGGTGGACCGCGACCACGAGCTCTACGTGACGCCCATCGGCCAGGGTCGGTGGAACGTCGCGGTGCTTACGGACCGCGAGGGCATGGCCGCGCTGGCCGGCGACCTGCGCGGCGGTTTCGAGGCGCTGCTCGCGCGGCATGCGCGGGAGCTGGCGCCGCGAGCGGCCCTCGCGGATGCGCCGCTGGCCGCCGGGCCGTTTCCTCGCGGGTGCCGGCGCACGTGGCGAGGCAACCTGGTGCTCGCGGGCGACGCG